>JAISBH010000271.1 GCA_031266295.1 Oscillospiraceae bacterium
AGAGGGGGTTCCTCTGCCGCAAATGCTAACACTAAACATTTAGAAGCGGGCTGCCCGGCGTTTTTCCAGGCAACCCGCTTGATTGAGAAGGGACGGTAGCCCTTCCTTTAAAAGGACAGTATGTGGGATGGTCGCCGCGCCGGAGCGCTGTCCGCCGCTGTGACGCGAGGCTGGGCATGGCCTTCGGCGGGGGCGGAGCATTTGCTCCGCCGACATTCCGAAGGGTGAGGGTGAGGGCGCTTGCCCGAACCCTTAGTATGCGCATAACCTATTCAGGGAGGGTTCATGGAACAGTTCCAACCATTCCTTCGGCTGTTAAGCCTCGGAATATATTAAACGCCATGCTTCCCGAATGCGCCATCCCATAATTCACTTCGGACTTGACTGAGGTATCGGTTCGCTGCAGTCATATTGGGGGCGGACTAATCCGCCCGAAATACACCCGGTTCAGCGTCGCCGCCTCCGTCTCCAGGGTAGACGCTCTGGTGTATAGCGCCCTTACCCCGAATCCGAGCCAACTGTGTTACTGACCGCTGATGCTGCGCTCAGCCTGCTCGATGAGGCGCTTTACCATGTAGCCGCCGATATAACCGGCCTGGCGGCTGGACAGGTCGCCGTTGTAGCCCTGCTTGAGGTTGATCCCCAGCTCGTTGGCGATCTCATGCTTCATGTTGTTAAGGGCGTCGCGCGCTTCCGGAACCATCGTGGTTCCCGTCGAGGAAGAGGAAGCGGGCTGCTGCGCCGGCTTCGGATACTGGGTAGCCGCTGAATTCTGATTGAACATTGTCGTTCCTCCATAAATTTTATGTTGTAATCTGCCCTTTAATGGGGTTGCGCGGGATTACTTGCCTGCTATCTGCCTCTCGGCCTGTTCGATCAAGCGTTTGACCATAAAGCCGCCGACATAGCCGCTCTCGCGCGAAGTCAAGTCACCGTTGTAACCTTGCTTCAGGTTGATGCCCAACTCACGAGCGATTTCGAACTTCATGTTGTCAAGAGCCGCTTTCGCGCCCGCGACATTAACGTTCGACGTGTTTGCCATGCTGTTTCACCTCCATTCCGGGTAGTTACGTGGACTATTGTTCCACGTTGTCTAGGGAAATAAACAGGCAATTCTTAGGAACTTTACCGTTTATCATCCCTTCGCCGCGCCTCGCGGCGTCGCAATCGCTTCGATTGCTCGTTTGCGTCCGTCGCCCCGTGAACAAAATCATCTTGCCCTTTTTGAGTGCGCTTATGAGTGGGAATGTTTGTAAACCTTTATTAACGCGTAATAGTAATACATTGAACGGCGAACGATTAGCGGCTGGTTAAAGATCGGCGCGCGCAGTCCAATAAAACAAGGCGTTAATCTGAACAATGGTCAAAGCGACGGTCAACCGCTTGACATCGCGTTTATTAATGTTAAACTGCTGATGAAGATTTTTGTTATGAGGTCTTCATCGATTGAATTGGAGTTGGATTGGCCGAGGATCGGCCGGGGAGGATCGACATGGACGAACCGCGATACGCTCTTCTGACGGATTCCACGTGCGACCTGACGCTGGAATTCCTGCGCGGTATTGGCGTGGGTGTAATCCCGCTGTCATATACCGTAAATAATGTAACGAGATTAGACAGCCAGTGTGATGCGGACCAGTCGGGCATGGGCGCCATGCATGACTTCTATCAGGCGTTGCGCGAGGGCGCGCACGGCACGACCAGCCAGATCACTATACAGCAGTGCATGGAGAAAATCGGCCCGTACCTTGAGAATGGCGACGTGATGTACCTGGCGTTCTCGTCGGGACTTAGCGGATCGTATCAGTCGGCCTGCTCAGCCGCGATGGAACTGCGCGAAAAATATCCCAACCGCACTCTCTATGTGATCGACACCAAGGCCGCGTCGCTGGGCGAGGGATTGCTCGTCACCCACGCCGCGCAGAAACGCAAGGAAGGCATGGACATCCACACCCTGAAGAAGTGGGTGGACGACAACTGGCAATCATACTGCCACTTGGTTACCGTGGATAACCTGCACCACCTGCGCGCGGGCGGGCGTATATCCGCCACGACCGAGGTGATCGGCAGCATATTCGACATAAAGCCTATGATCCATGTGGATTTGGATGGACACCTGATCGCCAGCGGGAAGGTGCGCGGACGCAAGCGCGCGCTGCGGCGTTTGGTAGAACAGGTTAAAGAGGACATAATAGATCCCGCAAGCCAGGTGATGTACATCTGCCAAGGCGACTGCATCGCCGAAGCCGAGTTTGTCAAGGCCGCGCTGATCAAAGAGGTCGGCGTTAAGGATGTAATGATAGGCTACGCGGGTCCTGTGATAGGCAGCCATACCGGACCGGGCGTGATTGCGGTGTTCTTCAAGGGTAAGGGCCGCAAATAGAGGCGTATGTTGTAAAGCGGACGGCTTTTGCCGTCCGCTTTTATTTGTGATTTATAATTTATAATCCGCAAGCGATCCAATCCGCCGCAGCAATCAAACTATCCGCCACGACCGCGCCGCATTCGAGCAGCCGCTCCCGGCCATGATGCCCTCTCGGCACCAGCACGCACGCCGCCCCCAACGCGCGCGCGACCTCGCCGTCATGCTCTGTGTCGCCGATCAGCACCACGCCGCGCGGATCGATATCCCGCTCACGCATGAGCAGTCGCGCCGATTCAGTCTTTCCGCGCGCCAGAGCATCCTTCTGCGCGATCATCGCGTTAAAGTAGCGAGCAATGTCAAACGCCTTCAACTGTTCGCGCAGCGTGTCCTTGCTGGACGCGGTCAGCAGAATCTGCGCGAGTCCGTATCCGCGCAGTCGCTCCAGCGTCTCGATCGCGTCGCCGAACAGACCACACGCCCGGCTCCGCTCCATGTATTCCGCGTTATACTGATTCGCCACGGACTCAAACGTTTCATTCTCGAACGTGAAGCCGCAGCGGCGGTAATACTCAATCACTGGGAACGTGAACACCTCGCGGTACCGCGCCTTGCTGATCAACGACATGCCGCGCGCCTTGAGCAGCGTGTTCTCAGCGTCAATGCACGCGTCGACGTCATCGAGCAGAGTGCCGTTCCAGTCCCATATAACAGTCGTAAACATACTAAGTCAGTATGCGCGGTCAAGAGTGGTTTGTCAACGTGCGATGCGCTCGGCAGGATGCGCAAAACCTGGCGGCCTGCGCCTGCTAGACGCTTGTTCTTGTTAGACTTCCCTAAAAAAGGCGACTCGCGATCTCTGAAAAAAGGGCTTGTAATTCCCAAATTTCGTGGTATACTATTAATGAAGTATGGGTACGGGTTGGTTTATGGTGTGAGCGGAGCGGTTGGAACCCGCTCTATTTTGTTGTGAACAGGTGTTTGCCTGTCCGATCGCCGCGCCGCCGCCGGTTCGTATGTCAATATTGTTATAACATATAGGAGGGCTTTCGTCATCAAGCGCAATCCTTCATCCGGATCAGTCAGGCCGCGCCCGTCCGCTCCCCGCCGCCAGGAGAGCAGACGGTCAAACGGCGCTACAGTTAGCAGGTCGGCGCGGGATACGATCATCCGCGAGCTGAAGCCGAGTCTTGCAGAATTGGCGCGAAATATGGGCGATACGCTCGTGGATGCCGTGTTCGTTAACGAACCACACGGCGCCGTGTTACGCGTTACTATTGATCGCGAGGTAAACACGGGCGAAGGCAGCGGCGTTACCCTCTCGGATTGCGAGGCGTTCCATCACGCGCTGCTGCCGTTGGTTGAATCGATCGATTATGACACGCTTGAGGTGGAATCCCCCGGTGCGGATCGGCCTATCCAGTCCGAGGCGGAGTGGGCGAAGGCCGTCGGCGCCGATATTGAAATAAATCTATATAAAGCTGAACAGGGCGCAAAACACTGGCACGGACGGCTTATATCCTTCACGGGCGATTCGGTCACGATCAGCGTGCCGGGCGGCCAGCGCGTTTTGCCGCGCCGGTCTATAGCCATCGCGCGTCCGTGGATTTCACTAGAATTGCTGAATGAGATAAGTTTGTCGGACGCGGAATCCAAATTGGATACGGAATCCGGCTCAAATTCTGAAAATTATACTCAAGACACTGATGGGAATAGGAGGGATTGAATATGAATGGTGAAGTGATAGAGGCTATACGCGCGCTGGCGCGTGAAAAAGGCATCGCCAAGGAGGTGCTGTTCGACGCGATCGAGGAAGCGCTTAAGTCCGCGTACCGGCGCAACTTCAAGCGTAATTCGGCAGGCGCTCAGAACGTGCGCGTCTCGATAGACCGCGACAACGGCTCCGTGACCGTATACGCGCGCAAGATCGTGGTGGATAGCGTGCTGGACGATAGCCAGGAGATCAGCGTCGAAGAAGCGCGCGCGATACAGGCGGGCTACGAACCTGGCGATATCGTCGAGATAGAGGTCACGCCGCGCGACTTCGGCCGCGTCGCGGCACAGACCGCCAAGCAGGTGATCGTGCAGCGCATCCGGGAGGCCGAGCGCGGCAATGAGTACCAGAACCTCTCGGAGAAAGAGAACGAGGTTCTCACCGCGATAATCGAGCGCCAGGAAGGCCGCACGCTCCAAGTAGCCATCGGTCAGACCGAAGGTATACTCGAGCCGACGCAACAGATACCGGGCGAGGCATACAAGGTGGGGATGCACATGAAGGTGTATGTGCTCGACGTCAACAAGACGCCGAAAGGCCCGGTCGTGCGCGTCTCGCGCACTCACCCATGGCTGGTCAAGCGCTTGTTTGAAATGGAGGTGCCCGAGATACAGTCGGGCGTAGTGCAGATAAAGTCCATCGCGCGCGAACCAGGCAGCCGCACCAAGATCGCCGTCCACGCCACGGACGCGGCCGTCGATCCGGTGGGATCGTGCGTCGGGCCGCGTGGTATCCGCGTTGAGAACATCGTCACGGAACTGAACTCAGAGAAGATCGATATCATCAAGTGGTCCAGCGATCCCGCCGAGTTCATCGCTAACGCGCTCAATCCGGCCCGCGCGCTGAACGTGTTCATATCGGAGTCAGAAAAGGCCTGCCGTGTGGTCGTCCCCGACAGCCAGCTCTCGCTGGCCATCGGCAAGGAAGGCCAGAACGCGCGGCTGGCGGCTCGCCTGTCCGGCTGGCGCATTGATATCAAGAGCCAGAGCCAGGCCGAGTCTCTGATGTCCGACGATCCGCCCTCGGACGTCAGCGAGGATTCCGAGGAGGATCAGGCCAACGAACTGGCCGCCGCGTACGCCGCAGCGGGGATATACGGCGCAATAAGGCCGTGACCGCAGTACAGCCCGCAACACAATCCGCGATACAGTCTGCGGAATAGTGCGGAATTAGGTAGGGGGACACGCGCTTGCCCGAACAAAAAGGCCCCAAACCCCGCAAGATACCCATGCGCATGTGCGTTGGCTGCCGCGCGATGAAGCCCAAGAAGGAATTGGTTCGCGTGGTGAAGTCGCCGCTGGGCGCGGTGTCGCTGGATCGCATCGGGAAGATGCCCGGTCGCGGCGCGTATGTATGCCGAGACGCCGCGTGCCTCGCCCGCGCTCAGAAACAGCGCCAGTTGGAACGCGCGCTGGATACGCCGATCGACGCCGCCGTGTTTGAATCGCTTAAGAAGACGATGAACGATGAATGAGGACGCCGCGAGAAACCATGACGGCGGCGCTGCGGCGTTGCGCAAAGCGACGGGCCTGCTTGGCCTGGCGCGCAGGGCAGGTCAGACGGTCAGCGGCGAGGATGGCGCAATCGCGCTGATTCGCAAAGGAAACGCCGCGTTGGCGCTGATGGATGAGGCCACGGGACCGAATACAAGCAAGCGTTTAGCCGACGCGTGCAGGTATCATAATGTAACGCTGTCGCGTCTGCCCGAGGGAATGCTGGGCGACGCGATAGGCAAGCCAAACCGCATGGTCGCGGCTGTACAAAAGGGGTCGCTGGCGGATTCGCTCAGCGCGGCGTTAATGGAGACGGCGTATATTGTCAAGGCTGAATTGGCTTGAGGGCCTGAACAGGCCCGAGACGGCTTAATCAAAGCGGGGGTGCGAGCGCATAATGGCGAAACTCAAGGTTCAGGAAGCGGCAAAGGAACTGAGCACATCGGCGGGTGTACTGCTGGAGACTGTCGGACGGATACGCAGATCCGCCAACGACACGCTTCAGTATCTGAAACGCATCGAGGGACAGTTCCTCAAACTTGAGGAAAAACGCAGGGAAGAACAACGCCTGGAAACGTATCGGCATATGCTGGAAAAGCAGAAAACCGCCTGGATAATGCCGGACGCCGAAGAGGCTGCGATGCTGGCCGAGGCGGAGACTGCGGAAGCTGCACGCGCCGCCGAGGCTTCAGTTGCGACGGCGGTTACGGCTGCCGAATCAACAGCGCCGCCCGCGCAGACTGCGGCGTCAGCTCTGCGGACAACTGCTGAGGAAACGTCGGTCGATCAGCCGCGCGCCGAGATGGCGCCGTCGGCGTTGGAAACAGCCGAAACGATTCGCCCGGCTCAACCAGTCGCGAGCGGGCTTGCTCCGGCCGCGCGTTCCGACAAAGCCGCGAGCCCCGCAGAATGGACCGGACGCGAGTCGTCTGCAGCACAGCCGTCGGAGCGGCCGACTCGGGCCGACGCCGTTCAAGGCACGGCGACCGTCCAACCAGGTCAATCCGATCAGGCCATGCGCGCGGCTCAACCCGGAGTTCAGCCGGGTCAGCCCGCCATCGCAGGGCAAGGCGACCAGCCGCGTCAGGGCAAATCCCGTCGTCAGCGCGAGCGTGAACGCGCCGCCGCGCGTGCAGCGGCGCTCGCCGCTCAAGCCAACATAGCTGAACCAGGTCGCAGGGGTCAGTTCATCACTCGAACCCCTTCGCCCGCCGTCGGCGCGTCAGCGGTTCCCCCACCCGCCGCATCCGCGCCAGCGCCTATCGCGAGACCCGCGCCGCAGCAGGGTGTTCCAGGTCAAACGCCTCCGCCGCTGCGCCCGGGTATTCAGGCGCCGCCGCGCGTCGGCGCGCCCAACGCTCCCGCGCCTTTCGGCGCGAACGGGTTCAGGCCCGGTATCCAGCCCGGCTCTCCTCAAGCGGCCAGGCTCGCGACGACTATTACCCCCAGGCCATACGGGAACCCGCCTCCGGCAAGGCCGATGGGCGCCCCAGGCACGGGCGCGATGCCCGCGAGGCCGTACGGACAGCCTCCCGCTCAGGGCGCGAGACCAATGGGCGCGCAGGGCGGCGTCGGCGCCAGGCCGTATGGCCAGCCGCCGCGACCCGGCATGGGCGGCGCTCCAGGTGCGAGACCGTTCGGCGCGGTCGGCGGAATGGGTGCACCGAGACCTGGTATGGCGCCGCGGCCCGGTATGGGCGGTGCGGCGGGCAGACCGCCGATGGGCGGCGCGGGGCGATTCGGCAAGAAGGGTCCCGAACTGACCCCCACCGTCGAAAAAGAGCGCGTGTCCAACTACGATCCCAACAAGAAACTGTACCAGCGCCAGCATGATCCGGAGCGCGTCGCGCGAAACCGTAAGCAACTGGCCCGCGACGTCGGCTCGCCGATGCAGGACGATGAGGTGATGCGCGGCGGCAAGAATCGCCGCAAGCGCGACCTGTCCGCCCAGCAGATGATGGATCCGATCCGCATCGAGAAGGCATATATGACGGCGGATACGATCACCGTCAAGGATCTGACCGAGCGCATCGGCAAGTCCGCCGGCGAGATCATGAAGAAGCTGATGCTTCTGGGCACGATGGCCACGATCAACCAGGAGCTGGACTTCGATACGGCGCAGCTGGTATGCGCGGAATTCGGCGTCGAGCTGGAGATGAAGCTGGATAAGACCGCCGAGGATCAGCTAAGCGACGAGGACTTCACCGACGCCGAGGAGAGCCTGATCGAGCGTCCGCCGGTCGTCACGATCATGGGTCACGTCGATCACGGCAAGACCTCGCTGCTGGATTACATCCGCAAGACGCGCGTCGCCGAGGGCGAGGCCGGCGGCATTACCCAGCATATCGGCGCGTATACGGTCATGGTGCAGGATCGCCAGATTACGTTCCTGGATACGCCGGGCCACGAAGCGTTCACGGCGATGCGCGCGCGCGGCGCTCAGGCCACCGACATCGCGGTGCTGGTAGTCGCCGCCGACGACGGCGTCATGCCCCAGACACTGGAGGCTATCAGCCACGCCAAGGCCGCGAACGTCCCGATCATCGTCGCGATCAACAAGATCGACAAGCATGGCGCGAACGTAGACCGAGTGCGGCAGGACTTGACCAACCGCGGATTGATGCCCGAGGAATGGGGCGGCGACACGATCATGGCCCCGGTATCAGCCGTGACGGGTGAAGGCGTTTCTGGCCTGCTGGATATGATCCTGCTGGTGGCGGACGTCGCGCAACTGCGCGCGAACCCGAATCGCCGCGCTCGCGGCATCATCATCGAGGCGCGGCTTGACAAAGGGCGCGGTCCGGTCGCGACGGCGCTGGTGCAGAACGGCACGCTGCGCGTTGGCGACACGATAGTGGCGGGTACGTCATACGGACGCGTGCGCGCTATGGTCGACGACAGGGGCAAGCGAGTGGATTCAGCGGGGCCGTCGACGCCCGTTGAGATTATCGGTTTCGGCGAGGTGCCTGATGCTGGTGACGAGGTCAGCGCGGTCGAGGACGCGAGCCTCTCCCGCCTGGTCGCCGAAGAGCGCAAGAACCGTGTGCGCACCGCGCTGGTGAAATCCTCCTCTGCGAAAGCGTCGCTGGACGATCTGTTTACCCAGATCTCAGAGGGGCAGATAAAGGATCTTAACCTGATTGTCAAGGCCGACGTGCAAGGCTCGGTCGAGGCCGTCAAGCAATCCATGGAACGCCTTACGATGAATGAAGTCCGCGTGCGCGTGATCCATGGCGGAGTAGGCGCCATCACAGAGAACGACGTCATGCTGGCAACGACCGCGAACGCGATCATCATCGGATTCAACGTGCGTCCGGATTCCGGCGCGTCCGACCTGGCGAAGCGCGAGGGTATCGACATGCGCCTGTACCGCGTTATCTATGAGGCCATCAACGACGTGGAAAAGGCCATGAAGGGTCTGCTCACGCCTCAGTTCAAAGAGGTGTCGCTGGGCCGCGCGCAGGTGCGCATGACGTTCAAGGTTACCGGCGTGGGCACGATAGCGGGCTGCTATGTCACGGAGGGCAAGATACAGCGCAGCTCGAGCGTGCGTCTGGTTCGCGACCACGTGACCGTGTTCGAGGGCAAGATCTCCTCGCTGAAACACCTGAAGGACGACGCGAGAGAGATCGCGCAGGGCTTCGAGTGCGGCGTCGGGCTGGAGAGGTTCAACGACGTCAAAGAGGGCGACGAGATCGAGTGCTACACCCAAGAGGAGATTGTTCGATAAGGAGGAGGCGGCATGGCGTACGCGCGGACGGATCGTATCGGCGAGGAGGTTCGCAGGGAACTGGATCGGATCATACGGGAAGAGCTGCGCGACGCGCGGGTCTCCGGCACATACAGCATCACTTACGCCGACGTTACGCGGGATCTGCGCTACGCGCGCATCCGCTTCAGCGTGCTGGAGGAGGAGAAGCGAGGCCCGATGCTTAATGCGTTGAAAAACGCTGCGGCCTTCCTCCGGCGGGAACTGGGACACGCTATGCGGCTGCGCTACACGCCCGAGCTTTTATTCGAACTGGACGATAATATCGCCTACGGCGCGCATATCGCCAGCGTGATCAAGCAGGTCGCGCCGCCCGCGCCGATACCTAACGCCACTGAAGAGGACGCCGCCAAGGTGATCCAAAAGGCGGAACGCGTCGCTATTATACCGCACGTCAACATAGACGGAGACGCGATCGGCTCCTCGCTTGCGCTCAAGCGGATACTGGAGGGACTGGGGAAGCGGGCGGACGTGTACTGCCCGACGCCGCTGGCCGATTACTACAAATTCCTGCCCGGCGCGGAGTCGGTGATGGGCGCGAACGACGCGGACGAGATTATCAAGTCGCATCCCAAGGGCGGACCGTTCGATCTGGCCATCGCGGTGGACTCGTCCAGCCTCGACAGGCTGGGCAGCTGTGCGGCGCTGCTTGAGCACGCGCGGGATTCGCTGGTTATCGACCATCATGCAACAAACGACGGCATAGCCCGCGTGAATTGGGTGGACAAGGACGCCGCCGCAACTGGATCCTTGATGTATCGTCTGGCGGACGCGCTGGACGTCGAACTCGATCCGGTCGTCGCCGAATGTCTGCTGACTGCGCTGTCCACCGATACCGGTCACTTTTCGCAGCGCAACACCGACGCGGAGTCGCTGGTCGTCGCGTCCGAATGCGTCGAGGCGGGCGCGGATATAGCCGAGCTGGCCGAGCGCCTGCATAAGCTGCGCACGCTGAGCAAGACGCGGTTGATCGCGTGCGCGCTTAACAGCCTGGAATCCCATTTTGGCGGCAAGGTGACGGTGATGCGAGCGACAGCCGCCGATTTCCGTGAGACGGGGACGAACGAGGACGACTCCGAGGGCATCATCGACTTCGGCATAGCGGTGAAGGGAACATTGGCCACCGTGTTCGCGTCAGAACGCGCTGGGGGTATAAAGATATCGTTTCGGTCGAGGCCGCCGATTAACGTCGCGGCGGTTGCGCAACAGTTCGGCGGCGGTGGTCACGAACTCGCGTCGGGTTGCACGATTGAGTCGACGCTGGACGAGGCAGTCGGGCGCGCGCTTAGCGCGCTAGGCGAACTCGCTGACATATCCGGGTGATAATGAATATGGATAAAGCAAAGTCATTCCAGGCTGTCGAGCCGGAACCGCTCGGTGGCTTTTTGAATCTGCTCAAGCCGCCGGGCATGACCAGCAACGACGCGGTGCAGGCGGTCAAGTACGCCTTGCGCCCCAAGGCTAGGGATCTGCTGATCGGCCACGCCGGGACGCTCGATCCTGAAGCGGCAGGAGTGTTGCCCTTATTGCTGGGTCGAGGCACGCGCCTGTTCGACTACCTGACGGGCAAGCAGAAGGAATATATCGCGGAGTGGATACCCGGCGCGGCGACGGATACGCAGGATTCATCGGGGAAGATTATCTCGTCATCCGACAAGGTTCCCGGCATGGCGGAACTTGAGGGCGTTCTGCCTCGGTTCACTGGACAGATTGTTCAGACGCCGCCCGCTTACTCCGCGCTGAAGAAGGACGGCGTGCCGCTGTACGAGCTGGCGCGCAAGGGCGAGGCGGTCGAACCGCAGCCGCGTACGGTGCGTATCGACCGCTTGGAGTGGATAGGCGAGACGCTAAGAGGCAGGCTGCTGCGCGTAACGTGCAGCCGAGGGGTATACGTGCGCACGCTGTGCCAGGATATAGGCGAGGCGGTCGGGTGCGCCGCGCATATGGGTTTCCTGCTGCGGACGCGTGCGGGCATATTCACTGTCGCGGACAGCGTAACCATAGAGGACGCGCTTGGGGCGATCAACGCTGACGGGCGGCTGCTCAAACGCTTCCGCAAGCTGCTGACGCCGCTGGACGCTCCCGTTATGGACCTGCCGCGCATAGACGCGAATCATCCCGCCGCCGAGAAGGTGCTGCGTTGCGGCAACCCAGCGAAGCGGCTGATGCTCACACCGTTCGACGCGCCGGATGGTATGTACCGGCTGTACTCCGGAGAGATGTACGCGGGGGTCGCGGAGTTGGACGCGGCTCAAGCGCGGCTGGTGTATAGGATGATTTGACGGCGCCTGTGATACAGGGCGTCGGCTGGATGAGGAGAGGATGATTAACACCACTGGGTTTCTGCCGCCTCAAGGCTTCATAGATACGCTGCCGGATGATTACGTCCGCGCGGCGCATTTGCGGAACGGTTTGAGCGCGCTGTTCACCAGCCGTGGGTACGCGGGCATTGAGACCCCGCTTATCGAATCGCACTCGCTGTTCCAGTCCGGGCCGAGCCGGATGCCCGAGTCTCGCCAGTGGAAGACTTACGCGCCCGACGGTTCGATACTGGTGATCCGGCCTGACAACACTACTCCAGCGGTCCGACTGGCGTGCGCCCGGCTGACAAACCTGCCGCCCCCCATACGGCTGCACTATATCCAAACCGTGCTGCGCTATCCGTCGATGAGCGCACCGGCTGCGAGCGGCGTAGAGCTGCGCCAGGCGGGCGTGGAACTGCTGGGCGAGACCGCGCCAGAGGCCGACGCGGAGGTCATCGCGCTGGCCATAGAGGCTATACGCTCGTCAGGGTTGGAGAGTTTCCAGATTGACATAGGTCAAGTGGGATTCTTCAAGGGTATGATGGATGAGGCCGGACTGACCGACATCGACGCGGAACGGATGCGCGCGCTGGTCGAGGCGAAGAATTCGCTTGGGATAACGCTCGCGCTGCGTGACGCGCCTCTGTCGTCCGAGGGCGAACGGTCGCGGATTGCCTCGCGGCTGCAGACGCTGCCTACGCTGTTTGGCGGTATAGAGGCGTTGGACGAGGCGCGGCGCATGTCCGGCCACCCGCGCTGCCGCGCTGCGCTGGATAATTTGGATGCGGTGTATAGTCTGCTGCGCGAGCGCGGCCTGGAGCGATACCTGTCGATTGACCTTGGTATGGTTCAGTCGATCAATTATTATACGGGCATAGTATTCCGTGGACTGACGGGACATTTGGGGCAGCCGTTGCTGTCGGGCGGGCGGTATGACGATCTGCCCGCCGCGCTGGGCAGGCCGATGGGCGCGGTCGGGTTCGCTATAGAGCTTGATCAGCTGCTGACGGCGCTGGGCCGCGAGAATCCGGACTCGGGAGGCGATCGCGTAAGCGTCGCTCAGCCCGACGACGCTGCGCCGCTGGTGACGCTGGCTGTGGCGAAGGGACGGCTTGCGCTGGATACGTTTGCGCGATTGGAAGTTGCGGGGATCGATTGCGGCGAGGCGAGGGATCCGGGGCGCAAGCTGATCGTCGACGATCCAACCGGACGCATACGTTTCATGCTGGTCAAGCCGTGCGACGTGCCGACATACGTGGATCACGGCGTCGCGGACGCGGGCGTGGCGGGCAAGGATACGCTCATGGAGGAGAACCGTCCGCTGTACGAGCTGCTCGACCTGGATATAGGCAAGTGCCGTCTGTGCGTGGCGGGCAATGAGGAACGCCATCGCGAGGCGCTGCGTGCGGCGACGTACCGCGTCGCGACAAAGTATCCGAACATCGCGCGGGAGTTCTTCGCCAGGCGAGGGCAGCCGATCGAGATCATCGCCCTGGGCGGATCGGTCGAGCTTGCTCCGCTGGTCGGGTTGTCCGACGTGATACTGGATATCGTGGAGAGCGGCGGCACGTTGAAGGCGAACGGGCTGAGCGTGCTCGAGGAGATATGCGCGGTCAGCGCGAGGCTGGTCGTGAACAGGGTGTCGCTGAAGACAAAGACTGCGGCGATACGCGCGCTGGTCAAGGCGCTGGAGGTAACGCAATGATCCGGATCATAGACAGCGGCGACGTTGGGGCGACCGAGACCATCAAGCGGCTGCTGAACCGCAAGGCTGAACGCGACGATTCTATTCAGCAGACCGTGCGAGGAATAGTGGACGGCGTGCGCGCGCGGGGGATAACGGCGGCGCTTGAGTATACCGAGGCGTTCGATAAAGCGAGACTCACGCCGGAGACCGTCGAGGTATCCCGCGCCGAGGTGGACGACGCGTACGCCGCCGCTGGACAGGGGTTCGTGGACGCCGTGAAGCGTGCGGCCAATAACATCCGAGCGTATCACGAGAAGCAGAAGCGGCTGACGTGGATCGACTTCCAGCCGGATCGATCGATGGGGCAGTTGATTCTGCCGATAGAGCGCGCGGGGATATACGCGCCAGGCGGTCGCGCGGGGTATCCATCGACCGTGCTGATGAACGCGATACCGGCCAGGGTCGCGGGCGTGCGGGAGATCGTGATGGTTACTCCGCCAGGCCCGGATGGGCGCGCGTCATACGCCGCGTCGCTGGTCGCGGCGGACGTCGCGGGCGTGGATCGTATATTCAAGCTGGGCGGCGCGCAAGCCATTGCGGCGCTGGCGTACGGCGCGGATCCTGTGCCCGCCGTCGATAAGATAGTCGGACCCGGCAACGTATTCGTGCAAAGCGCGAAACGCATGGTGTTCGGTCAGGTCGGCATAGACAGCGTCGCCGGGCCGAGCGATGTTTTGGTCGTGGCGGACGATACCGCGCGGCCTGAATGGGTCGCGGCCGACATGATGGCGCAGGCCGAGCATGATCCTGACGCGGCGGCTATGCTGGTCACAACGTCGCGCGGTTTAGCCGAGGCGGTGCGGTCGGCTGCCGCGACGCAGTTCAAACAGCGCAAACGCCAGCAGATATTGGCGCGGTCGCTGGCCGACAACTCTGCGGCGATCGTGGTGCGCGATCTAAATGAAGCGATGGCGTTTGCCAACGATATCGCGCCGGAACACCTGGAATTATGCGTCGCCGATCCGTTCGCGCTGCTGGGACGGGTGCGCAACGCGGGAGCGGTGTTCATCGGCCACTATACGCCGGAGTCGGCCGGCGATTACTATGCCGGGCCGAACCACGTGCTGCCCACGAACGGCACGGCGCGGGTCTTCTCGCCGCTGTCGGTGGATGATTTCACGAAGCGTACCAGCGTGCTGCATTTCTCGCGCGAGGCATTGATGTCATCTGCGGACGATATTGAGACGCTCGCGCTGGCGGAGAGCCTGGACGCGCACGCGTACGCCGTGACTGTGCGCCGGGGTGAATGACCATGCGTAAAGCCGAGGTGTCGCGAGCCACGCGTGAGACGCGCATTGAGTTGTCGCTGAACCTGGACGGTACGGGTCAAACCCGTATCGATACGGGCGTCGGTTTCTTCGATCATATGCTGGACGCGCTGTGCCGGTTCGGCATGATGGATCTGTCGGCGAAGTGCGCCGGCGACTTGAACGTCGACGCGCATCACACGGTCGAGGATACGGGGCTGTGCCTGGGTCAGGCGATCGGAGAGGCGCTTGGAGACAAGCGGGGCATACGCCGCTCGGCGCACGCGTTCATCCCTATGGACGAGGCTCTGGCGTTTGTCGCGCTCGATCTGTCAGGACGCGCGTTCCTTCAGCTGGATACGCCGCTGCCCGTCGAGAATGTCGGCTCGATGCCCGCTCAATTGTTCGAGGAGTTCTTCCGCGCGGTGTGCCAGAAAGCGGGGCTGACGTGCCACATGCGCGTCACGGGACGCAACGCGCATCACATGGTCGAGGCGCTGTGCAAGGCGTTTGGCCGCGCGCTGGACGACGCGAAGCGGATTGACGATCGCCAGGCCGATATTATTCCATCGACAAAGGGCATGTTATAATGATTATATATCCGGCGATAGATATTCAGGATGGACGATGCGTGCGGCTGCTGAGGGGCCGCGCGGAGGATTCGACGGAATATGGCGATCCGGTAGAGATGGCGCGGCGATGGATCGGCCAGGGCGCGGAGTGGCTGCATCTGGTCGACCTGGACGGCGCGATTCATCACGAAACGAAGGAGGACGACGCGGAAAGACTCGCGCCGTTCGCCCGTATCTGCGGCCTGGGCGTGCCGGTTCAGTGGGGCGGCGGCGTCCGAAGCGCGGCGGATATCAAGCGGCGGTTTGAATTGGGGGCTGCGCGTGTTATACTGGGGACTGCCGCGCTGGCCGATCCGGGGTTGGTGCGCGAGGCGTGTAGACTGTATCCTGGCCGCATCGTGTGTGGCATAGACGCCAATGAAGGGCGGGTTGCTGTGCGCGGGTGGGTCGAGACGTCGCGGACGGACGCGATCGATCTGGCGCGAACCATGCGCGACGCGGGCGTCGAGTGGGTCGTCTATACCGATATTTCAAGGGATGGCGCGCTGACGGGCGTGAACGCCGAGCAGACCGCGCGCGTGGTCGGAGTCGGCGGGCTGAACGTGATAGGATCAGGCGGGGTAAGCAGTTTAGACGATATCGCGCTGCTTGGGGGCATAGGATGCCAGGGCGCGATTGTCGGCAAGGCGCTGTATGAAGGCCGGTTCACGCTGGAGGACGCTATCATAATAGGAGAACAATTATGAGCGCAGTAATGATCGACCGCGAGACGCTGTTGGGCGCCGTAAAGTGGGATGAACGCGGACTCGTCCCCGCGATCGCGCGCGAGGCCTCCACAAACCAAACGCTGATGCTCGCGTATATGAACCTGGAGTCGCTGACGCTGACGCTTGATACGGGATTTGCCGTGTACTGGAGCCGCAGCCGCCAGAGGCTTTGGAAGAAGGGCGAGACCTCCGGCCACGTGCAGCGTGTGCGGTCGATATCGGTGGACTGCGACGGCGACACGCTGCTGATCAGTGTGGATCAAACCGGGAACGCGTGTCACACGGGGGAACATACCTGCTTCTACCGTACGATGAGCGTCGGCAATTCGCCAGTGATCGATCCGCCCGATCCGCGTATACTGGCCGATGTGTTCGACGTGATCCACGACCGCGCCGCGAACCCGAAGTCCGGCAGCTACACAAACTACCTGCTGGACAAGGGCGTTGAGAAGATATGCAAGAAGATCGGCGAAGAAGCCAGCGAGACGATCATCGCCGCCGTCAAGGGCGCGCCGGATGAAGTGCGCTATGAGGCCGCCGATCTGATATATCATTTATGGGTATTGCTGTTTAATCAAGGTTTGACGCCGCAAGACATCTATACTGAATTAGCAGGGAGATATAAATGAATCACAGCACGAACCAAAACAATAGCGCGCCATGGCTGTCAGTCGAGGGCGTCACGCGGCGTTACGGCGACAAAACCGCGCTGGACGCACTCAGTTTTGATATACGGGAACGCGGGATCGCGGGGTTCCTCGGTCGCAACGGCGCGGGCAAGAGCACGCTGCTGCGCATACTGATCGGACAGGATCTGCCCACATCGGGTAAGGTGAGGCTGTTCGGCGAGGATCCATTCGACAACCCCGGCGTGCTGCGGCGGGTGTGCATGGTGCAGGATCACCCGGATCCGGGCGCGCTGAAGGGTGTGCGCGATCTGCTGGCCGTGAGCCGCGCCGCGTATCCCAAGTGGGACGACGCGTTCGCAGGGCAGCTGATCAAGCGGTTCGAACTGGACACGCGCAAGAAGCTGAAGGCGCTCTCGCGCGGTATGCACACCTCGCTGGCATTGGTAATCGGGCTGGCTTCCGGAGCGGAACTGACGCTGTTCGACGAACCCTCGCTGGGACTGGACGCCGTGATGCGCGAGCGGTTCTACGATATCCTCATTGAAACGCGCGACAAGACCGACCGCTGCTTCTTGGTATCCACCCACTTGATAGAGGAAGCAGCGCGCACGCTGGATACGGTGCGGATGATCGAGGACGGGAGGCTGCTGGCGGAGGGCGCCGTCGCTGAACTGACCGGGAGCGCGTTCACGATGATCGGGCCAGTCGTCGAACCGCCGCCGGGCGTTAAGGTGCTGCGCCGCGATACGCGCGACGGCCTGATCACGCTGACATGCCAGGGCGAGCGTCCCCATACGCCGCCGCCGAACGTGACGATAGCGCCGGTCTCGCTGCAGCGGCTGTTCGTGCTGCTGACCGAGAGCGAGAAGGGGGCGTAAGATATGAACGTATTAGATGGTTTCGGCGGGATCGTTACATACGAGCATCGTTCCACGCGCGGCGGGGTGCTGCTGCTGGCCGCGCTGATGGCGGTGATATTGGCGGCGATGCTGATCGTTCCCGCGCTGTTTCCCAGCAATTCGCTCAGTTACTCGGGCATATCGGATTCAGGCGTGTTCCCGCTGTTCATGATCGTGACGATGATGCGCGCCGCGCGCAAGGATACGACGTTCTTTCTGGCCAGGCCTGTGTCCAGGCGGGGCGTGTGGCTGGGCCTTATGGCTTGCCTGATAATGCTGACGCTGACGCTCGCCGCGCTGCGGACGATACTGGCGCTCGTCGGGTATTCGATCGTATTGCCGCTGACGCGGTCGCATCCGGGCATATACAGCTTCGCGCCTGAGGCGGAATGGAACGCGTGGAAGCAGTTTACACCCAACCAGACGCTGCCGGAACTCTGGAAGGGCATCAAGGATATCGTCTCCGCCGGGCTGTTCGCGTACTGTTACGGCTGTCTGCTGGAACGGTGGAAGGGTTGGACGATAGGACTTAGCATAGGTCTGCCCGTGTTGGGGTTTGTCATATTCGTGGTGCCGGTGCTGTACGCGTTCATGACAGACGTCAATATGGTGGTCGACGGCGGGCAAGCCTCGGCTTTCGCCGCGATACCGCTGCTGCAGAAATGGATCGACATGGTTGGCGCGATTAGGGATTGGTTGCGCCGGTACTGGGATTGGCTGTTCTGGAGCGGGGCGGCGCTGTGCGTGCCTGTGAGCTTCTTTGTAATGAGGATGTCGAGGCATACGGCATAAGGAGGCGACACACAACGCAGGCAACCGCACAAGCGGAGGCGCCGGAACGCGTCCTATTCAGCAACAAATCCATGACCGCGCTGATGCTGCCGCTTATACTCGAACAGGTGCTTACGCTGACCATCGGCATGGCGGATACGGTGATGGTATCGGGGTTGGGCGAGTCCGCCATATCCGCCGTGTCGCTGGTGGATCAGCTGAACATATTGCTGCTGCAGGTGTTTGGATCCCTGGCCACGGGCGGCGCGGTCGTTGCGGCGCAGTATATTGGACGGCAGGATCGCGCGGGCGGGTGCGACGCGGCTCGACAGTTGTACCAAACGACGTTTGTTATCAGCATGGTTGTGATGGTGATCATACTCTCGGTCAGGCGGCCCGCGCTATCCATACTGTATGGCAATCTGGAGCCGGACTTGATGTCTTACTCCGTGACGTATCTGACCATAACGTCGATATCGCTGCCGTTCTTCGCGTTATACAGCGCAGGCGCGGCGCTGTTCCGCGTAATGGGCAACAGCAAGGTATCTTTGTATACGTCCATACTGATGAACATTATCAATATCGGCGGCAACGCGCTGACTATATTCGTGTTCCATATGGGAGTGGCCGGGGCCGCGGTCGCGACGACGCTCTCGC
>JAISBH010000303.1 GCA_031266295.1 Oscillospiraceae bacterium
TGTGTGTTCCCAAACGCCTATAATTGAAACCGCACTTGCGTCTGTTGGGTTGTTCGGCCTTGCTGTTGCATTCTTATCGCCTCTGCCGAATCAAGCGTTACTCACGCTCGTAGAGAAGATTTGCGGACAAACAAATGCCGCGCTGACGAGATGGGTGCCGCATGTTACACTACGAATCGGCGAGCCTGATTATATCAAGAGAGCCGTAACCGCAATCGCCGAACTCTTTACCCCATTTGCTGTTCGGATTGAGAGTTTAGAATTGTACGAATGCGGAGAGGGTTACGCGAACTTCATCCAGCGGTTTGAGTTGGTGAAAGGAAATGATGAGAATGCTTGAAATCAAGAGATTAACCCCTGGCCTTGCAGACGACTACATTCGTTTTTTCGCAGACAAGGATAGTTATGCCGACGAAAAGTGGAGTTACTGTTACTGCCTGCATTATTTGCTGGACAACGCGTGGTACAAAGAAAACGTCGCAATCCTCGAAACCCTCGATAGCGCGGCAATGGCGCGTGAATGCGTAGAGAACGGACGCATAACCGGCTACTTGGCGTATCAGGACGGCAAGCCCGTTGGGTGGTGTGCGGCAAACACCAAAAAGAACTACCCCCGCTTGCTTGAAAGGGCTGACTTGTGGACGGCGGACGAGCATGAAAATACGCTGGCTATAGTTTGTTTTGCCGTTAGCCGTCCTTGTCGGAGACAAGGAGTGGCTTCCGCCCTGTTGGACTATTGTATCGCTGACGCCAACGTGAGAGGGTATGCCGCCATAGAAGCCTACCCGCAGATTGGCGAGGGATCGGGGTGCCGAAAGTACCACGGCTTCACGGCTATGTATGAACAGCGCGGATTTGAAATGGTCAGAACTCTTGATGATTGGGTTGTTATGAGAAAAACTCTATAACCCAACTGGACTCAGACGTTGTTTACCGACTCTTGGTGGTATCGTTCGTCCGGCAGCGATTCCAAATTTGAAATTGCTTAAATGTCAGATATTGACGTATGCCGCTGTTAGATGTATACTCCTTTTGAAAATGCTGGTGAAGGAATAAGCGCGGCTTGAACTGCGGCGAGCGTAATGGTTATCGAATCCGATTGGCTTAATCTGACCAAAATCGCGCGCAGCGGGCAGACGTTCCGCTGGCGTGAGGCCGTTAATAACGCGGCAATCGACAGCGGAACTACCGCCGACGATCCGCCTAGCGACTCATTATACATTATACCAGCCCTGGGCCGCGAACTCCGCGCGCGTCAGCTATCGCCTGACCGCGTGGAGTTTGCGTGTTCCGACAATGAATGGCGGGATGTGTGGGCGCGGTACTTCGATTTCGACGCCGATTATGACGCTATCGCCTCATCCGTCGATCCTGACGACACGTTTCTCACCGCCGCCTGCGAGGCTGCGCGAGGTTTGCGTATGCTTCGTCAGGATTTCTGGGAGACGCTCGTTTCGTTTATCTGTAGTCAGAATAACAATATCCCCCGCATCACTGGTATGCTGAACCGTATATGCGGTGTATGCGGCGGCTTCCCCGACGCCGAGCGTTTGCGCGGCATCGGACGCGGCGCGCTGTCATCCTGTGGGCTGGGCTATCGGCTTGACTACCTTGTCCGCGCCGCTGAACAGTTTCTGTCCGATAACCCCGACGCATTCATCCACACCTATGACTATGAGTCGGCGCGCCGATACTTGCTCACCTATCACGGCGTAGGCCCAAAGGTAGCAGATTGCGTCTGCCTCTATGGATTGGGACTGACGGGCGCCTTCCCCCGAGACGTCTGGGTCAAACGGATTGAAAGCAAGTATTACGGCGGACCGTTTCCGATTGAGATGTATCCGGACACGGCGGGGGTATTGCAGTTGTTCATGTTTTGGTATGAGAGAATCGGCGCGCGAACATAGGATGCAGGCATCAAAATTGGTCAAGCGTGATTGATCTTCCCGACAATCCCGAACATCAGCCTGGCACCGTTTACCAAAAGCGCCGCCGCCAGCGCCCACGCGAACGAATCCACCACGAACCCGTCTATCCTCATAGCGCATGCGTAAAACAACCCCGCGTCAATGATGACGCCCATCATCCCTAGGGTTATCAGATTGAATACGCCCAAAAGTATCCGCGCAACCGGCCTGAGCAGCACGTATGCCGCCGCCAGCAGCACCCCTACCGCCGCCGCGTTGATCCAGTACGAACAACGCACGCCCGGTAACAGGTACGCGCTCGCGATCACCGCTGCTACCGTGCCCAAACATTTCCATATAAACCGTCGCACGCGTATCCCTCCCGGCGTTAGTATGCCCCGCTATTCCACGCCAGAGACTCACGCCGGGCTAAAGTTATAAAGCTGTCTATTCCGCAAGAAAGCCGCGCGTAACCATACGTTCCCACCCTAAAAATCCGGCCCCTCTACGATCGGGAAGTCGTCGGCGGACATGGGAAGCACGTCTTCCTCGATCATTACGATATCCTCGTGCGAAAGCGTGTCCTCCTCGGAGGCGTCGGCCATAGTCCGTTTAGGCATCAGCTGCTGGATTACATCGAACGGATACTCCTTGATGTCGTCGACGTCGCCGGAGAGCATCCGCACCTTTACTGTCTCCTTGATCGCATTGACGTCCAGCATAACCGCGCGGCCATCCGGCGTATCAATCTCCTTACCCGGCTTGGGCAGCGAGCGGCGGGCGCGTTCATAGTGATCCTGCTCGTACTTCAGGCAGCACATCAGGCGTCCGCAGAGTCCGGAGATTTTCGACGGGTTCAGCGAGAGGTTTTGCTCCTTGGCCATCTTGATAGACACAGGCTGAAAACTGCCCAGGAACGCGCCGCAGCAGATTGGTCTGCCGCATGAACCAAGCCCGCCGAGCATCTTCGCCTCGTCGCGCACGCCGATCTGTCGCAGTTCGATGCGCGTCTTGAATATCGCCGCCAAATTCTTCACCAGCGCGCGGAAGTCGACGCGACCGTTCGCCGTAAAGTAAAACGTCACCTTGCTGTTGTCGAACGCGTACTCGACGTCCACCAGTTTCATTTCCAGCCTGTGCGCCGCGATACGTTCCTGACAGATTGTATAGGCGGATTTCTCGTTCGCCGTGTTTTGCTCGACCTTACGGAGATCGTCGGGCGTGGCCATACGCATGATGGTCTTGAGCGGTTGGGGTACTTGACTGTCGTCCAGCTCGCGAGCCGCAGAAGCGACCATGCCCAATTCGACGCCGCGCACTGTCTCCACAACCACCGAGTCGCCGATCGCAAGGCTGTACGGCCCGGGATCAAAAAAATACACCTTCGTCCCCTTACGAAACCTGATCCCGACCACCTGCAGCATTATATAAATCCTCCAGCCATAAGTAAATGAGCGCATCCATTATGCTCGGGAATGATATGTACATCCCGAGCCGACGGCGCGCGTCTCCGATTCCGTCCAGCATATTCAGCAGCGTGTGCGGCGCGGCGCGTTCTATCCGCTCAATCATATTCAACCGATCGTCCGTCGTAGGTTCGGGATTCAGCCGCTCCAGAGATTCGCGGACAATCGATTCCATCGTCTCCAGTATACGGCTTGCACGAGCCGCGCGTTCATGAGGATCCTTCACCTCATCGTATATGCTGGTCAGCAGTTTTACCGCGGCGGGCGCGCCGCCGATTGACCGTACGCCTCCAAGCGCGCCGCGCACCCGTCGCGCAATCGGTGCGACTTCATCCGCATACCGCAGCGCATATCCCACCGCGCCGCGCGCGAATCGCGCCGCTTCATCCGCCTGCCGCGCATCCATACCATGCTCAACCAATACCCGTGCCGCCAACCCAATGCCCAACGTGGGCACGGGTGTCCACACGCACCGGGAACGCACCGTGGGCAGCAGGTCGTATCGCTTATCCGTGATCAGGAAGAATACGCAATCGCCCGGCGGTTCTTCCAGCGTCTTGAGCAGCGCGTTCTGGGCGGCGGGCTGCATACGCTCCGCCTGATGGACAATCAGCGCCTTACGTCTGCCCTCGAACGCGGTATGTGAGAGCGACGAGATCGCGCCGCGCGCCTGATCTATGGTAATCGTATATGATTTGCTTTTGGGATCTTCTCCAGGTCTGACGATCGTGACGTCTAGGTGACTGTCATGCTCGACTCGCTTACACGCGCCACATACGCCGCACGGACGCCGTTCAGGCAAGGCTTCACACAGCAGCGCCTGAACGTAAATCTTCGCCAGCGTGCGCTTGCCCGCGCCTTCAGGCCCGGTCAACAGGAATGCGTGAGGATGCGCTTCTGATTGAAACGAACTCAGCAGCAGCCGTGTTTGTTCGGAAGGCCAGCGCCAGCGTTTCAACATCCCCTACAGCTTAATGAACTTTTCGACAGGGACGACGAATATCGTCGCGCCTCCGACCATTACCTCGATAGGATACGGTACGTACACCCCGGACGCGCCCGCGACAGGCGAAGGGGACGTGGCGATCTGCTTACGCGACTTGCAGACCTTTTCGATGACCGCCATCGCTCCGTCGAAGCGGTCGTCCTCGACGCCAACCAGCAGCGTCGTGTTCCCGGCGCGCAGGAATCCGCCGGTAGTCGCAAGCTTTGTCACGCCGTACCCTTCATTCATCAGGCTCGATACCAACCGCGACGAATCCTCGTCCTGCACAATAGCGACGATGAGTTTCATGGCTGTTCCTCCTTCGCAATCAATAATGGTGTTAACATACTCTTTACCAGTATACACCATTTTCTGGTTGAAGGCAAGAGTGAGGGATTATTTATTATCAGCTAATCATCCGACTGATTATTCTCTGCAGACGCAGAAAGGATGTCCCGCCGGATCATAGAACACCGTCCACTGATTCTCATTCTCTTGATAGGTCGCCTTGACCGCGCCCAATTCAAGCGCGCGCTCGAGCTGCGCGCGGTACTCTTCCCAGGACGCCGTCATGAAGTCCAGGTGCATCTGCTTTTGTTGTCTGCCGTTCTCCTCCGGCCAGACGGGAGGGACATAATCCGACTCCGCCGTGAACAGCATCGTATATGCGCCGTCCGGAGAGAACAGCGCGGGGAGATCCCACTTGACGCCCTCGCGCCATCCCAACAGCGCGGCGTAGAAGGCGACAAGCGGTTTGGCGTCAGCGCAGTCGAGCGTCAGAAAACCTGTCTGCAGCGGCATGATTGTACCCCCTGTCAATTTATACTCCGTCCCGCCAACGACGCATTCGTCCGCGCCTCCTTGCAGCCATCAGCGTTTCACAGCTATATTATACCTCAAGCCGCTCCCGCCTACAATGACACCATGCGCAACTATACAAAGCAAGTATGGATAAAGCCATACTGCGCCACAAAAACAGAGAGATGTTCATCATTTCCGGCGCGGCGTTGACGCGGAGGCGAATACTGGCATATCCATATCCCGTACCGACAACGAACCGAAACGTGGGATGGCCCCACTCATTCGGCGGTGATTGGAGAGAAGTCTCTAATGCCTGATGTTACGGATGGGAGCATGGTTTATGGAGCGAATCTGGATCACGAGCGCCGCTGATCTAGGAAAGATCGGGCGTGATCCCGTGTTTCCAGCGAACGGCGAGTACATCCTGGCCAGTGACATAGTCATCAGCGGAGAATGGACGTCGCTGCCACCCGTGGCAGGACTCAAACTGGACGGCGACGGGCACCGCATAGGGCCCCTAAATATGCCGCTGTTCTGGTCGCTCGAGGACGCCGCGATACGGAACCTGACGCTGGATCTCTCAATCAGAACCCGCGACGAACCCGCACCCAACAATTATGGCGCGGTGGCGGGCCTGGCCCAGAGCGCGTACCGCACGCTGATTGAGAATTGCACTTCATATGGTTCCGTCGAAGGACACTTCGCAGTGGCGGGATTATGCGGGAACCTGAACGACTGCGATATACTCGGCTGCGTTAACTATGCCTCCCTGCGCGTGGAGAGTTCTGAGGCGGGCGGCATCGCGGCCTTCGCCAACAACACGAATTTCTTTCATTGCCGAAACCATGGCTCTATCGCGTCCAGCGATTCTGAGACGCGGTTTGGCCTGGGGGACATCGGCGGCATAGTCGGTACACTGTGGGCTACATGGGATCAGCTAGAATCGACATACGCGATCGTGGACTGCTTCAACGACGGCGAGATCACCGCGTATCGCACCGGAGGCGGCATAGTAGGATTCCTGCGCGGCGGCGACAAGATCCAGCTGGAGATATTGCGCTGCGTAAACCGCGGTCAGGTGCACGGTACCCTGCGCGCACAGGAGGATCCTCTAGGCGGCGTGTTGTTCGGCGGGATCGCCGGTCAAGGCGTATCGTTCTACCGCATACAGGATTGCCTGAACAGCGGCGACGTGAGCGGCTGCGGCTCAATCGGCGGTATAATCGGTGAGGCGCGCCATCCCAAGTGGGGCTGGCATAACGTCAGCGATCTGCCTCCGTCCGAATACAGCAACCGGATAGACCACTGCGAGAACCAGGGCAGCATTCAGCTGCTCAAACCCGCAAACAAGGACGGATGTCTGACGATCGGTGAAGCACCAGTCAGGACTATGGAGAAGGCTGATTCTGAGGGCGCCCCATGCAAAGCGGGAGGCGTAGCGGGCGCGCTGTTGTTCGCGGGTTCGGCAACGGGTTGTGAAAACCACGGCGCGGTCAAGTCGGAGAGCGCGTTCACTGGCGGGATAGTGGGCCTGGTTCGCACCGGCACGGTCGACAAATGCGAGAATAAAGCCCCCATCAGCGCCCAAGGTCCGTGCTGCGGCGGTATCGCCGGTTGTGTGGACCGTGTGCTGGATCACGACGCGTATCCCATGTCGCAAGGCCGAAACGTCAGCATAGTCGAATCCTGCGTGAACCGAGGGCCTGTGCGCGCCCAAGGTGGAGAGGCTAACAATCATGTGGGAGGCATAGTTGGCTCGCTGCTGAACGGCTCGGATGTGGTGGATTGCCGCAACTGCGCCGAGATAATCAGCAGGGGCGATTACATTGGCGGGATTGTAGGCTACTGCGCGCTGAACGGCAGCATCGCGTGCAGTCATGTTGAGCAGAACCATCAAACCGGACCCGCGGTCGCGGGCCGCGCTCACGTTCACCGTATCCTCGGCGGACGCGACAACGCGGCGAGCGTTACCCTGGACAGCAACGAAGCCGCCCAGGATACCATGCTCACCGGCGACAACACGACGGACAGCGGCCTTGTATATGAGGCGAAGATTGTGCGCTTGGATGATCCCCTGTTAAGTCCCGATGGGTTCCAGGGGGATACGGTGGTGTGCGGACGCAGCAAACGTTTAAGTTGCGACGGTTGCGTAGCCGACGCGGCGAAGACGGAATGAGGCTTGCCGATCACCCCACAAGCGCGGATCATGGACGATCCGGCACATAAACCCCGGGAATACCAAAGCGAGGTCTTCTCTAACATCTCGCCCGGGCAACCTAAGCCGGTACCGTTCAAAACGCCTTGAAACCAATGAGGATTCCAGCCTTAGGCCGCATTCGAAATACTGATGAAGCAATAAACAAACTACGGAAGCGTTGTACATTTTCCCGGTAAAGCGCCCGAGGAGCGTGACGCGGCGGCCCCATGCCACATACCCATATTAAGGAAGTAGGGAAACCACTTTCCACGGGCGGCGGCCGCCTGGTAAACCAGGCGGGGTACTTATGAACCGGACGCGGCGCCGCGCTCGTCCGGCACCAAAGAGAATCCGTGAGTATCCGATCCGCATATCGCGGACGCGCTGCTCCGGGACGACGTCAAAAATATTTGACAGGAAGGAAGTCAATTCTATGGCACAGTCTTGCGGTTACTACAATAGTTATTATGGAAGCGGCAACCAGAGCGGCTGCGCGTGCAGCGTATGCGGAGGAAGCCTCAACACATCGGGCGGATTCTATGGCTATGGCAATGAGAACTGCTGCGGTCAGGGCGGTATCCCGGCGGGCCCCGGTCTGTATGACAGCCGCTGTTTCATCCCAATCCCCGATTTTTGCAAGGGCGTGACTATTGCTCCGCATAATATGCCCTTCGCCGCCGGATTCGACGACTTCGAAGAGATCGTCTGATCCCGCAAACGCTGATCGGCATTATACCAAAGAAACAATACATAGGGATCCGGCAGCCGTCGGATCCCTTTCATCTCGTTCGCTGGCGATTCGCCAATATTGTTTAATTCCGGCAATTCCAAATTTAGAATTTTTCGACATAGTTTGATCGCCTGTAATCGATTTTTCTCGAACGAGACGCGGTTTTTGACCTAAAGTCGTACGAAAATTGATTGTAGGGGCTAAAATAACCTCAAGAATCTCAGATTTGGAATTGTTGGCAAAATTTCTCCTCCTCTTGACAAGCCTCGCACGGACAGATAACATAACCTTGTAGAACTATGTCTCCATCCACCCGACCGCGAGAGGAGAAAAGAAATGAAGAGACTCTTATCCATTATGCTGACCGTGCTGCTGGCGGCGTCGCTCGCGCCCGCAATGGCCGCCGCCTCGTCGGAGACGTATGAACTGGCGCTGGTGACCGACCTGGGCACGATCGACGACCGGTCGTTCAACCAAGGCAGCTGGGAAGGCCTCGTGCAGTACGCCGAGGAGAACGGCATCAGCTACAAGTATTATCAGCCGAAGGAACAGTCCGACGACGCCTACCTGGACAGCATCCAGCTGGCCGTCGAATCCGGCGCGAAGCTGGTCGTGACGCCGGGCTTCCTGTTCGAGACCCCGGTGTTTATCGCGCAGGATATGTATCCTGATGTAAACTTCGTGTTGATCGACGGCAACCCGCACAGCGCAGATTACGCCGAGTACCGCACCGAGAGCAACGCGGTGGGCATCATCTACGCAGAGGAGCAGTCCGGCTTCCTGGCGGGCTACGCGGTCGTGAAGGACGGCTACACCAAGCTGGGCTTCATGGGCGGCATGGAAGTTCCGGCGGTCGTGCGCTTCGGCTATGGCTTCGTGCAGGGCGCGGAGTACGCGGCGAAAGAATTGGGCATAGACGGCGTGAGCGTAAATTACCACTACACTGGCGCGTTCGCAGCGACGCCTGATGCGCAGGCGCTGGCGGCGGCGTGGTACAACGACGGCGTCGAAGTGATCTTTGGCTGCGGCGGCAAGCTGGGCAACAGCGTCATGGCGGCGGCTGAAGGTGCGGCGGACAAGTGGGTCGTCGGCGTGGACGTCGATCAGAGCGGCGAATCCGACCGCGTGATTACATCGGCGGTGAAGGGTCTGCGCGAATCTGTATACCAGGCGATTGACGCTGCATACAAGGGCGAGTTCCCCGGCGGGGAGGCGTGGGTGCTGAGCGCGGATCGCCAGGGCGTCGGTCTGCCGATGGAGGCGAGTAAGTTCAAGGCATTCACACAGGAGGATTACGACGCGATATATGCCAAGCTGGTCGCGGGCGAGGTATCCATCAAGAAGGACATCGACGCGGCAAGCGCGGACGAGCTGTCCTCTGACATAGTGGCTGTAACGGTCGTAAAGTAATAGAACGATAAGGGACGGCCTTGAGACCGTCCCTTATTACTTGTTTTACGGTGATATATGCAAGATAGCAATACTGAATTCATAATCGAGATGCATGGCATCACAAAGGATTTCCCTGGGATACGCGCGAACGACGACGTCACGCTGCGGCTGCGGCGCGGCGAGATTCACGCGCTGCT
The DNA here is from genome assembly GCA_031266295.1 of Oscillospiraceae bacterium. Lineage (GTDB taxonomy): Bacteria > Bacillota > Clostridia > Christensenellales > Aristaeellaceae > BNUH01. The sequence continues at coordinate 9,676 of JAISBH010000303.1, forward strand.
GGGCGAGAATGGTGCGGGCAAGTCCACTCTGATGAGCATACTGTTCGGGCTGTACAAGCCGGATCAAGGCGTTATATTAAAAAACGGCAAGCCCGTCTCTATAGCCAACCCCAACGCCGCCAACGCTCTGGGCATAGGCATGGTGCACCAGCACTTCAAGCTGGTGCATAACTTTACCGCGCTGGAGAACATCGTTATGGGTGTGGAGTCCACACGGTATGGGCTGCTGCGCACGGATCAGGCGCGAAGGCAGGTCGTCGCGCTGTCAGAGAAATATGGGCTGTCAATTGATCCTGACGCGAAAATAGAGGACGTCACCGTAGGGATGCAGCAACGCGTAGAGATATTGAAAATGCTCTATCGTGAGAACGAGATATTGATATTCGACGAGCCGACGGCGGTGCTGACACCGCAAGAGATCGGCGAGTTGATGAAAATAATGAATAACTTGGCTGCCGAAGGCAAGTCAATATTATTCATAACGCACAAGCTGAACGAGATCAAGCAGGTGGCGGAGCGGTGCACCGTGTTGAGAAAGGGCCGGACGGTCGGCACACTGCGCGTAGCCGAAACATCCATTGAAATGATGAGCGAACTGATGGTCGGCCGCAAGGTGGAGTTCGATCTGACGAAGCCCCCCGCCAGACCGACGGCGGAAACGCTGCTGCGGGTCGAGCATCTGACCGTGAAGTCCAAACATAATCAGAAGCCGCTGGTCAACGACGTATCGTTTGCGGTGCGCGGCGGCGAGATCGTGTGCATTGCGGGTATCGACGGCAACGGACAGCGAGAATTGGCTCACGCGCTGACCGGACTGACGCCAGTCGACGCGGGGCGGATATTCATAGGCCATAAGGAGATAACTCATTCAGCGGTGCGCGCGAGGAATCTGCTGGGGATGTCTCACATACCGGAGGATCGGCACACATACGGGCTGGTGCTGGATTACACGGTTGAGGAGAACATGGCGCTGAAGAATTATTTCAGACATCCGTTCCAGCGGCACGGGTTTCTGTCGTTCGCGGTAATGCGCGGTCATGCCGAGCGGCTGATGCGCGACTTTGACGTACGGGCGGGGCAAGGGTCGGCGACGCGAGCGAGGAGTCTGTCTGGCGGAAACCAGCAGAAGGCGATCATAGCGCGGGAGATGGGCGAGCTGCCGAATATACTGATAGCGGTGCAACCGACGCGCGGACTGGACGTGGGTGCTATTGAGTACATACATAAGCGCCTTCTAGCCGCGCGCGACGAAGGCAAGGCGATACTGCTGATATCGCTGGAACTGGACGAAGTGCTGAACATATCCGACAGGATACACGTGATATATGAAGGCGCCTTCACAGCGAATCTCGACGCCGCCGAAGCCACGGCGCAGGAACTGGGGCTCTATATGGCCGGCACCCGCGCGGAAGGAGCGAGCGCATGACCAACCGCAAGCGAGTCAACGTCTTTGGCGCGGGATTCACCAGCGCGTTATCCTCAATCATCGCGATACTGGTCGGCCTGGCCGTCGGGTTCATACTCCTGCTGGCGACCAACCCGGCTCAAGCCGCGCGCGGCATAGGCATCATCGCGTCCGGCGGATTCAACGGCGGCATGAAGGGCATCGGCCAGACGCTGTACTATGCGACGCCTTTGATACTGACGGGATTATCGGTAGGGTTCTGCTTCAAGACTGGATTGTTCAATATAGGCGCGCCGGGGCAGCTGATCGTCGGTGCGTTCGCCGGGATATGGGTCGGCGCGAACGCGACATGGATTCCGTCGCCGCTGCTGTGGCTGGCCGCGCTGTTAGCCGCCGCGCTGGCCGGAGCGCTATGGGGCGCTATCCCGGGTCTGTTCAAGGCAATG
>JAISBH010000088.1 GCA_031266295.1 Oscillospiraceae bacterium
CGAACGAGTGCGGTTTGTGATGCCGGAGTTCATCAGCGACATAGGATTAAGTATGGTGGCGGAATGGCTGCGGCTGCACTCGGAACGGTTCGGCGGCATAACGGTGTCGAACCCGGGGCAACTATTCGTGAAATATGATCTGCCTCTGCACGCCGATTCCACAATCCACACATTCAACCCCCACGCCTCGCGCTTGCTGTTTGACGAAGGCTGCGAGACCGTCACCCTCTCCACCGAGCTGACAAACGCGCAGATTCGTCAGTTTCCCAAACTCGGCGGACGATTCATCATCAACGCCTATGGCCGCGAACGCCTGATGCTGCTGTCGCACTGCCCCGCACGCGCCGAGTTGGGACTTAAGTCCAACCGCGCCGCGTGCGCCCTGTGCGAATCAGGCAATGGCGCGGACGGCACGACGCTGACCGATCGCACCGGAGCGGCGTTTCCACTCGTTCGGCTGCGTACGCCGGACGAATGCCGCCTGCGCCTGCTCAACTGCGTACCGACCGATCTGTCGCGGGCGGGATGTTTCGGCCTAGGAACCAGTGTGCGGCTGACGTTCTGGGATGAACCGCGGCGGCGGCGGATCGATATCGCGCGCAGATACGCCGACGCCTTGGCGGGCAAACCATTATTAGATAGTATGGATTATAGATACACAACTGGACACGCCAGACGCGGGGTTTGAATGAATTGTGAACGCGCGTTGCTGATTTGTAACAATTTGTCGGATTTGCTTGACGCGGATTAACCTAACATGTAAACTGAGGTTAATCCGAAGACGACTAATTATGTCAGATTCTGGAGGATGTTTATTATGAAAGAACGCGCGCTGCGTGTTCTGGAGTTCACGAAGATTCGCGCGATGCTGGCCGAACAAACGGTTTCGCCGCTGGGGCAGGCTCTCGCTGAGGCGCTCAAACCTTCGAATAGTTATGATTTGGTAAGGCTGCTGCACGAGGAGACTGAGGAAGCCGTCGTGCTGCTGACCGTGCTGCCCCAGCACCCGCTAACGCCGTTCGAGGATATCCGCGCGCCGCTGCAGCTGGCGAAAATCGGCTCCGCGCTGAGTCCGCGCGCGCTGCTTGACGTCGCGGCTGGGATGCGTTCAGCGCGTGCCGCAAGGCAGGCGCTGGTCACGGATCGGGAGAACACGCCGCGTGTCACCGCGCTGGCCTCGCGCCTCAACACATTCCGCGATATCGAGGAAGAGATAAACAACGCTATCATCAGCGAGGACGAGATATCCGACCACGCGTCAAGCGCGCTGGCCGATATCAGGCGGCACATCAGGCTATGCCATGAACGCGTGCGGGACAAGCTGAACAGCCTCATCCACAGCTCCTCTACCTCCAAGTACCTGCAGGACGCGCTGATTACCCAGCGAAACGACCGCTACGTTATCCCTGTTAAGGCCGAGGCGCGGCAATTCGTGCCCGGACTGGTGCACGACCAGAGCGCCAGCGGCGCTACGCTGTTCATCGAGCCGATGGCGGTCGTCGAGATAGGCAACGACCTGAAGCAGCGTCTGGCCGAAGAACGCCGCGAGATTGAGCGGATACTCCAGGCGCTTAGCGACCATGTCGCGCCATACGCCGACAGCCTGATGACAAACCTGGACATACTCGCTCAATTGGATCTGATATTCTCAAAAGGCAAGCTCAGCCGCATGATGCGCGGCGTTCAGCCCAAATTGAACCGAGACGGTCGCATCCGCATCGTGCGCGGGCGGCACCCGCTGCTCGACCCTTCGACCGTCGTTCCGATCGACCTGTGGATGGGCGACATGTTCACCACGCTGGTCATCACCGGACCTAACACGGGCGGCAAAACCGTCACACTCAAGACTGTCGGTTTGTTCACGCTTATGGCGCAGGCCGGACTGCAGCCGCCCGCCGATATCGGCACCGAGATGGCTGTGTTCGAGCGCGTATTCGCCGATATCGGCGACGAACAGAGCATCGAGCAATCATTATCCACATTCTCCGCGCACATGACGAACATTGTGGACATACTGCAGAACGTCACGCCGGACGCGCTGACGCTGTTCGACGAATTGGGCGCGGGCACCGATCCGACCGAGGGCGCGGCGCTGGCGCAGGTAATATTGAGAACGCTGCTGCAGCGGAGGATTCGCACGCTTGCTACCACCCACTACAGCGAACTGAAGGCCTTCGCGCTGACCACAGAGGGCGTGGAGAACGCGTCGGTTGAGTTCGACGTGGAGACGCTGCGCCCGACGTATCGGCTGACCATCGGCGTACCGGGCAAGAGCAACGCGTTCGAGATATCGCGGCGGCTGGGACTGCCGTCGGACTTGATAGACGAAGCGAAGGCCTCGCTCAGCCGCGATCAGGTACGTTTCGAGGACGTAATCGCGAACGCCGAATATCATCGAAAGATAGCGGAACGGGAGCGCGTTCTGGCCGAGGAAGCGCGAACCGAGATGCAGAAGCTGCGCGATCAGGCCGAAACGCTGCGCGCCAGCCTTGAGGGCGCGAAAGAGAAGGCCCTCGCGGATGCGAAGCGCGAGGCCCGCCGCGTGCTCGAATCCGCCAAGCAGGAAGCCGACGCGATCGTCTCCCAGCTGCGCAAGATTCGCACGGACTCATCACATCCAGCGGAGGCGGAGCAGCTGCGGCAGCGTTTGCGCGAAGGCGCAGACGCGTTATCTGACGCGCCGCCCCATTCGCCGACTCCGGGCGACGGTCCCCCTGAATCGCTCAAGGTCGGCGACACGGTTTTCATCACCCACCTAAACGCGAAGGGCAGGGTGCTCGAAAAGCCTAACGCGAGGAGCGAGGTGTGGGTGCAGGCCGGAGCGCTGAGGCTCTCTGTGGCGATGAATACCCTAAGGTTAGTGAAGAGCGGCGGATCAGGCACGGACAAGGGCGACAGGCCCGCCACCCGCGCCCGAGCTATGGTGGATATCGGCACTCGCGCGGTGCGCACGGAATTGGATCTGCGCGGTCTAGCCCTCGACGAGGCGCTGCCCGAGGTGGATTCATTCCTCGACGACGCGGTGCTGTCCGCGCTGGGCGAGGTGTCCATCATACATGGGAAGGGTACGGGCACGCTGCGTTCGGGGATTCAGTCGCATTTGAAGAGACATCCGCATGTGCAGGAATATAGGCTGGGGAAGTTTGGCGAGGGTGAGTCGGGGGTTACGATAGTGAAACTGCGTTAAGCGGTATAGCGGCCATTAAGGCGATAGTGTCCTATTAAGTGTCGGGAGGTGAGACAATGGCGTCCAAAGAAACCAAACAGCGCATATTGCTGGTCGACGACGACCCTAACATATTGCATCTGGTGCAGCTGTACCTGACCAAGGAGGGTTACGCGACCGAAACCGCAGCGGACGGCGCTAAGGCCGTGCAGCTGTTCAAGGCGAATCCGCCCAGTCTAATGCTGCTGGACGTGCTGCTGCCGGGCATGGACGGCTGGCAGGTGCTGCGCGAGATCCGCAAG
>JAISBH010000137.1 GCA_031266295.1 Oscillospiraceae bacterium
CTGTGGACAAAGGAAGGCGGCGGATGTACGCTAAATCACGCGGTGCACCACATCGATATGCTGGGATGGATGATGGGCCTACCCCAATCCGTCACGGCCATGATGGCGAATACCGCCCATGACAACGCCGAGATAGAGGATCTCTCCGTCGCCGTGTTCCAGTATCCGGGCGCGCTAGCGACCGCGACCAGCTCCGTAGTGCATCACGGCGAGGAGCAGCAGGTTCAGTTCCAGTGCGAAAAGGCGAGGATCGGCGCGCCATGGAAGCCGTACGCATCCATATCCAAGCCGAACGGATTCCCCGAGCGCAACGACGCTCTGGAAGCGGAGCTGACCGAACGCTACGAGTCGCTGCCAGAAATAGAGCATGAGGCGCATACCGGAGAGATTGAGAACGTGATATCCGCGATCGAGCAGGGCATCCAACCCGCCATTACCGGGATCGATGGACGCCGCACGATAGAGATGATCACCGCCATATACAAGTCAGGCGCGCTGCATGAGACCGTCGCGCTGCCTATCTCCAAGGACGATCCGTTCTACACCGTCAATGGGATGCTGGCCAAGGTACCGCACTTCTATGAGAAGACTACTTCACAATCGTCGCTGGGCGACGGCTCGATCACGGTCGGCAGCGACTATAAACAGTGAGGGGAACCAAATGAGTACAGCACGTTCCGAGGGTATGAATTACGCCCCGAAGGGCAATCCCAATCCGGTGGTGAAGCCGGGAGAGTTCGAGTTTTCCGCAGTCGCGTTGGACCATGGGCATATATACGGCATGTGCAACGGCCTGATCGAGGCGGGCGCAACGCTGCGCTACGTTTACGATCCCGATCCGGCGAAAGTCGAGTCGTTCAAAAAGGCGTTCCCCGACGCCGTCGTCGCCCAATCCGAGCAGCAGGTATTGCAGGATGAGCGAACCAAGCTGGTTGCGTCAGCTGCGGTGACCAACCTGCGATGCGCGCTGGGTCTGCGGGTAATGAACGCGGGCAAGGATTACTTCACCGACAAGGCGCCTCTTACCACTTTGGATCAGCTGACCGCAGCGAAGGACACTGTGACAAAGACGGGCAAGAAGTACATGGTGTACTACAGCGAGCGGCTGCATGTCGAGGGCGCGATATACGCCGGGCAGCTGATCGAGCAGGACGCTATCGGCCGGGTGCTGCAGGTGCTGGGCACCGGACCGCATAGGCTTAGTCCGAAGAATCGGCCGCCATGGTTCTTCATCAAGGAGCAGTACGGTGGGATACTGTGCGATATAGGCAGCCATCAAATTGAGCAGTTCCTCTATTACACAGGCGCGAAAGACGCGGGGATCACGTACAGCCGCATCGCGAACTATGCGCATCCGGAATATCCGGAGCTTGACGATTTCGGCGAGGCTTTGCTGTTGGCCGATAACGGCGCGACTAACTATTTCCGAGTGGATTGGTTTACGCCGGACGGGTTGGGGACATGGGGCGACGGCAGGTTGACGATACTGGGCACTGAAGGATTTATCGAAGTGCGCAAGTATCACAATATCGCCAGCGGTCAAACGGGCGGCAACCATGTATACTGGTCGAACGGCGAAGGCGAGTATTACTTTGACGCGACGGGTAAGGTGGGATGTCCATACTTCGGTCAGCTGATACTGGACTGCATTAACCGCACCGAGAACGCTATGACGCAGGCGCACGCGTTTAAGGCGGCGGAACTATGCGTGACGGCGCAGTTGAAGGCGGAGATCATAAAGGATTCTGCTGCCGTGCAGTGATTAAGCGCTGGCTCGGTATTGCGTAGATAAGGATTGGTTGAGGAATGTGCGCGCAGAGGGTGGTATATTGCCACCTTCTGTGTGCTTTTAATGCTGTATCCCGGATGTCGTACGAGCCGCTGCGGCGGGACGCTGTTCGGTTTGCGAACCGAATGCGCTTTAAGTTTGTGGCGCCCCGCCACTATGACGTAAGTTGACTATTTCTTTATGGCATTATCACTGGCGGGGCGCAGGGTTGGGACGAGGAACGTCCCTGCGGGGAGCCTGGGACTCTGTCCCAGACCCTGCGAAGGGCTATCCGCCCTTTCGAATCCTGACCAGGCTTCGCCTGGACCATCGTGATACACAATCTACCGGCTTTGACCAACCGGTCATACCTGGATAGTCTGTTCCGGAACGCAACCCGTCCCCGTTGCTTGCGAACCACATCGTAACCGACAACCCTCATCGCCCCCTCAGGGGGAGATGTCGCCGCAGCGACAGAGGGGGGACCCGTCGTCCCAAATTTCAACGCTTGACAAAGCCGCTTCTATCGTCTTAACTATACAAGGCGGAATTCGATACTATCAGGAAGGATACGACAATGGAACAATTACAGGAAAAAACACTTTATATGATCGGTAACGCGCACATCGACCCCGTGTGGCTATGGCGCTGGCAGGACGGGTTCTCCGAAATCCGAGCGACGTTCCGCGCCGCGCTGGAGCGGATGGACGAAACGCCTGGCTTCATCTTCACAAGCGCGTCGGCGTCTTACTACGAGTGGGTCGAAAAGAACGATCCGGAGTTGTTCGATCGTATCCGCGCGCGCGTGAAAGAGGGACGCTGGGCGCTCGCGGGCGGATGGTGGATTCAGCCGGACTGCAACATCCCCTCCGGCGAGAGTTTCGCCAGACAAGCGTTGTATGGTCAACGATATTTTGAACGGGCGTTCGGCGTGCGTCCGCGCACAGGTTACAACGTGGATAGCTTCGGCCACAGCGGAAGTCTGCCGAAGATATTGAGAAAGAGCGGCCTGACGCGCTATGTCTATATGCGTCCCGGCGCGCATGAGATGGCGATTCCCTCGCCGCTGCTGCGCTGGCACAGCCCTGAAGGCGAGAGTGTGCTGTCGTTCCGGCTGCCGTATGATTACTGCAGCAACGGCGCGGAATTGCGCGCTCACATTGAGCGGTACGCCGCGGAACTGAAAGACGCGCGAGGGTTTATGTGCTTCTATGGCGTGGGCAACCACGGCGGCGGACCAACGCGCGAGAACCTCGCGAGCATCGCCGAACTCGATGGAACAAACGGGCTGAAGCTCGTGCACTCCTCGCCGGATGCGTACTTCGATCACGTGGAGGCATGCGACGCGGCGGGAACCGCGCCGCTACCGAGCGTGACGGGCGATATGCTCCATCACGCGAGCGGATGCTACTCCGCGCACTCCGGGGTCAAGCGCTGGAACCGTCAGGCAGAAAACCAGCTCACGACCGCCGAAAAGTGGAGCGTCGTCGCGCATCTGCTGCTAAATAAACCCTATCCTCAAGCTGAATTGGACGCCGCGTGGAAGAAGGTGCTGTTCAACCAGTTCCATGACATCCTCGCGGGTACAAGCTTGCGTGAAGCCTACGAGGACGCACAGCAGGACTTTGGCTTCGCTCTGTCGTCCGCTGATTGGATCGCGAACGACGCGATGCAGGCGATCATGGGGCGGATCAGCATCCCATATGAGGAAGGCGTGCGTCCGTACGTCGTGTTCAACACTCAGGCGTTTGACGCGGAGTGGCCTGTCAGCATCGACGCCGCGTCCATACCGGATCATTACGCGCTGCTGGACGACGAGGGATCTGGGGTGCCGTACCAGATAGAGCGCGCGTCCGCGGCAAGCCACGGACGGGTGACGCTGGTTTTTATGGCGAAGGCGCCCGCGCTGGGGTATCGCGTGTATCGACTGACGCCTAAAACATCGTATCGGCATGAGCGGCCATTGCCGAACGCGCGTGATCTTGTATTGGAGAACGAGTGGCTGCGCGCGGAATTTTCACCGGAAACAGGCGCGCTGGCCCGCTTGACGTACAAGCCCGCGCAGATCGAATGCTTAAGCGCGCCTACAGCCGCGCGCGTCATTCGCGATACAAGCGACACATGGTCGCATGGCGTGTTGCGCTTTGATGAGGTAATCGGAGAGATGCTGCCAGCGGGATCCGCTGACGCGGCGCGCGACGTGGCGCGTATAGAAGACGGACCGTGCCGCGCGTGCGTCCGCGTAACGCTGCGCTGGGGAAACAGCGTGACGACACTGACGTATTCATTGTATCACGCGATGCCTTACCTATTTGTAAAAGCGGACGTAGATTGGCAAGAGGCTCAGGCCGCGCTTAAATTGAGGTTCCCGCTGCAATATCGCAACCTGCACGTGACGGCGCAAGCGCCGTTTGGTTACGCAGATCGGCCTATGAACGGCGAGGAATTCCCCATGCAGCAATGGGTGGACGCGAGCGGCGTCTCTCCGGCGGGCGGCGCTGCGGTCGGCGGACTGGCAATCCTCAACAACGGCAAGTATTCCTTCGACGCGTGCAACCGGGCGATTCACATTACGGCGCTGCGCAGTCCGTATTACGCGAACCACGAGCCGTTCGTCGCGTCGGCGGAGATGGGGTTCCCTGTGATCGATCAAGGCAAGCAGACGTTCCAGCTCGCGCTGATGCCGCACGAAGGCGCGGTAACGGACACGAACGTCGATCAAGCGGCCGCGCTGCTGAACGCGCCACCCGTATTGCTCCCGGAGGGTTGCCATGATGGAACGCTTCCGCAGACGGGATCATTGGCTTCTGTTGAAGGCAAGTCGGTGATGCTGGACGCGCTTAAGTTTGCGCAGGACGTCAGCGGCGAAGTAATCCTGCACCTACATGAAACGGCGCGGCGGAAAACGGAGGCGCTTGTTCAGGTTCCTATGATGAACCGCGTCGTGCCGCTGACGTTTGAGCCAGGACAGATTCACGCAGTGCGAATACCGCGCGACGAGGATCAACCCGCGCGCGAGATCAGCTTGACTGAACTGGAAGATTGAACGTAGCGCCTATCCGGCAGCCGTCGGATTTTTGCTGTCGTCCATTGTGAAAAATCTCCTTGCTGAATTAGAGTTATCTATGTGCCCTCCTGCGGCATCTTGACCGCAGAGGACTCGAATTTTTTATGGTGGTTATTCACAATTTGCATTGGAAGCGTGGTATAATGATTGGCGAAAGGGGTGTTTGACTTGAAACTCACAATAAGGATTGGGCTTCTTTGCGTTGCGGCAATGGCTATAGTAAATCAGTTCGCTGATATTCCTTTCCTGTCGGGACTCTTGGCGGGTGCAAGTATCTGTTTTCTGATAATGGGTATGTTGCCGCAAAAGACAGCGGACGCGCTCAAAAGCTGGAAGCGGGAAATATTTCACCGGGCATAAGCGACGGTTGCGGGGGCCTACCGGAGGCTTTCGCCGCCAGTGGCGGCGATACGTTCGCTTCGGGCTTCACATGAATCGCCCCGCCTGTTGGCGTGTCGTTTCCCCCTTGCACGTACAAAAGCCGTTTCGCCTTCGGGCGGTAAGAGAAAAATGGGATATGTTTTGTTTGGATTGATTGCATGGGTAATGCCTATAAAGATAGAAAAGGGGACGCACCATGAACAGAATCAACATCATCGCTCTCGGAGTCCGCGACATGGCAAGGTCGGTAAAATTCTACCGCGACCTTGGTTTCCAGTCGAACGAAACCGCCGAATGTCCGCAAGTAATTTTCTTCAACACGACAGGCACGAAGTTCGAGCTGTACCCAATCCAAGGCATGGCAGAGGACATAAGCGTCGAAAACCCGCCGCAAATCACAGAGGGATTTGCGGGCATTACGCTTGCCTATAATGTGAAGAGCGAACAGGAAGTGCGTGATACTGTTGAGCTTGCAAGAAAAGCGGGCGCGGTTATTGCCAAAGAGCCGCAGTCGGTATTCTGGGGCGGCTACCACGCCTACTTCGCTGACCCTAACGGCTATTATTGGGAAGTTGCGTATGGCGCGGACGTCTGGAAATTCGATGAGCAAGGTATGCTCGTTTTATAATGAAACAAGCGTGTTACTTTTACCGAGTTCAGATACATGGGCGATCCAAAGCATGGTGCTATCATCGGAAAGGCAAGCGAGTTTCAATCAAACACACCGGATTCTTGGCATGAGTATTTTCTTACCGGTGCGCCGAAATACTTTTTCGCCCTCATGCAAACTCTGCTATCCGGTAATGAAAACTACACATCTTTGCCTTAAACAGAAAGAGCAAAACGGATATTCCAATTGAAGTATCCGTTTTGCTGCCATACTGATTCGCCGCTATTGGTATGGCGGCGGTGTCTTGACCGCAGATGGCTTGAGTATTTTGTTGCAATATTCATGATATTGCGCTATACTGTTTGCGTGGAAACGAGGCAGGGGCGGTGGACGCTTCACACGCTTTTTCAAAGCGTATGATCCACTCTGACGGATAGGCTGCGCCATAACCGCCGTGGGCGCTTCTGCGGGGCATTGCCGGGGCTTCGCCGCTGCTGGCGACGGGCAGCCGGACAGGTTGCCGCGTGACCGCGCCGTTTTTCGTTAGTTCGTTTTGGTTACGTGTGAAAGTTGGACGATGTGGAAGGGACAGAGTATTTATACTTAGTGAGGTAAAACTATGCCAGTTAAGATCAGGAACTATACCAACGAAGCGGGATATCCTGAGGATTTCAGGAAGATATGCGACTTTTTTATCCGAATGAACCAAGATAATGTCATTGCTCCAAATTGCTTGTGGGCAAGATGGGTATGGCAGATCAATCAGCATGTTGAAACTCAGTCTCATTTTGGTATTGCTGAAGACAACGAAAAAGTTGTAGGGGTTGCGCTTTATGACAACGGTCTTGGTGACGACGCTTATTTTTGTGCTGATCCAGATTACGCTTATATAAAGCCGCAACTCCTAGATTTCGCTATTGAGAACCTGAGTTTAGACGGGAAAATACGCATAACTTTGCCGGACGGCGATTTGGGCTATCAGCAGGCGGCTATTCAAAAGGGATTTGTCCCTACCACTGAAAGGTTTTCCACCGCAAGGATCGATATTGGCAACAATGTTTATGACATACCCAAAGGTTATACGATTATGGGCTGTGACGACATTGATTTTGATGCGGATAAGTATTATGATGCGATATGGAGAGGCTTTGACAACAAAGGTGAACGCAGCGCTTCTCAACTGGAAAGGCAAAAAAGGCGTGAAGGATTTGATGAGCCTTATCTTGACCTAAGTATTCGCATAATGGTTGTCGCGCCAAACGGCGACTATGCCGCTCATTGTGGTATGTGGTGTATTCCTAATAGTGGATATGCTTACGTTGAACCAGTTTTCACATTGCCGCAATACCGGAAAATGGGCTTAGGCAAAGCCGCTGTTCTTGAAGGCGTTACCAGATGCGGTAAGCTTGGAGCAAAACAAGCGTATGTTCTTTCGTCGCAACAGTTTTATTACAACATAGGCTTTTATCCAATCCTGAATGAAACTTGGTGGAAGCTTAAAAGCAGCTTATAGTACAATATCTGATAACTGCATCGCTGACTAATGATAAAGCGGATACCTCTTAAGGGAGTATCCGCTTTTCTTTATTGATTCGCCGCCATCTGCAAGGCGGCGGCTTCCGATCTGCTTCCTCGGCTCTTTTTCGGCCCTATTGTCGAACTGCTGAAAAAACGCTTGACAAATAATGCGTGGTGGTGTATTTTATAATCAGCAATTTGGGAACGTTCCCACTTTATCTGTCCATCCGTATATCGGAATCACATGAAGGGAGGCACATCTTCTGTCAACGATCCTTGATATTGCGCAGACTGCGTCTACTTCCAAGAGCACGGTATCCCGATACTTGAACGGCGGGAGCGTTTCCACTAAGACCGCCGCAGCCGTGGAGCGCGCGAGCTTCCTGATGGCCCGATCCTTACCACTTCCTTGACCTGTTTGCCGTTCTCTATTGTTATAAAGAAGAACAGCCCGTACGGCTTTTCTTTATAAGTAAACTCGACATCCGCGCCCATTTCCTCGTCAGCGTATAGATCGTCTATCGTATACGGGTTAAACGATCGATCTCTATTAATAAAAAATCTTCGGTTTTCTTTGTACGACCGCTGGAAGCGCGTTGTGCACCGCTACCGTCACTACTCATGGTAGGTTCTCCCTTCATGACAATAGCGGCGCGCCGCTATTCGTCCGTTTGAATAGTCATATAGCGGAAGTCCTGTTTACGGTACATGATACTCCTCACGAGCACAACGCTGTTGGCTTCGCCGATAGTATAAAAGATCAGGTAGTTCGCGGCCTTGATCACGCGGCAACAGAACCGCTCCAACAGCGGCGTCCGCGCTATAGACCCTCTGTTTGGGTATGTTTCGAGGCTGGCGCACGCTTTCTCAATCAAACCGCATACCTTCTCGGCGCTTTCCGGAGATTGCAACTCATCCGCAATATAGTTATATATGCGAACAAAATCTTCTGCAGCTTCGCTCTTTAACCTCACCTCATAGGCGCAATCATCGAGGGATGGCATGAGCTTCCCTAAAGGAGTCAAAGAACTCCTTTGCGTTAACCGCGGGCGTGTCCGACGCGCAAGACTTTGCCAGCTTCGACGCCGCCTCAATCTCAAACGTTAGCTCGTCGTACGCCTCCATGCTCATAACGACAAGCGCCCCGTATCCGTTGCGCGTCACGAATACAGGCTCCGCGCTCTCCTTGCACAGGTTCGCAACCTTGACCGTGTTCTTAAGCTCGCGTATCGGGATAATTTGCGGCATAAATACCCCTCCTTTGTGGGATTATTATACCGCGATTATGTGACGATGTAAAGTCCGTATCAAGCTGTCTGCGGCGCATCCGCACCTTCGATCCGCAAATCGAACAGCGTCCCGCCGCAGCGGATAGCCGAGGGTTGCGTGACGCAACCCAAGCGTAGCGTTGCGCAACACTACATCTATATTGCGCGACATAACATCCAGCTGTCCGCTGCGGCGGGACGCTGTTCGATCTGCGGATCGAAGGCGCTTTAAGTTTGTGGCGCCCCGCCACTATGATGTTAGTTGTCAAGTTCCTTATAACATTATCACTGGCGGGGCGCTTCGTGGTTCTTCGTTCCAAACCCGGGGGAGGTCGGGAGGGGGATCGCAATCCCCTTCCCGAAGGCGCGGACGCGCCGCGTCCCGGACCCTGCGAAGGGCTATCCGCCCTTTCGAAACCTGACCAGGCTTCGCCTGGACCATCGTGATACACA
>JAISBH010000209.1 GCA_031266295.1 Oscillospiraceae bacterium
CGTCCGTCCCGGCCGCGCCCATGAGCGGCAGCGCGCGCACGCTCTCGACGCTCGCGCCGCCCATCTCCTGAATGCGGCTTGAAGGGATTAAGATCAGCAGGCTGTCGCCCTCCAGCCGATACTCGACCGGGATCACAAACCCGGCGTTCTCGTCCGCCATGCCCGTCTCCGCCTCGTCGCGGCGCCGATCCTCGTCGGTGTAGCCGATCTTCTCAAACTGGGTGATCATGCTCCGCTGCTGGTTGGGGTTGTTAATGATCGAGGTGATCAGTTTGAGCGTGCCTGGATGGCCGTCGACGGTTTCCCAGCGGCGAATCAGCAGGTTTTGGGTGCGTTCGTCCATCGCGCCGAGCGTCTCATTCAGCCGTTCCTCCGTGATGTATATGGGTAGCAATCCCGCCTTGGGCTTTGTGTCGCCCAGCGTATACGTTACCCGTATGCCGCCGGGGATCGAGCCGACCTCAACCTGACCCAGCATCGACGCCATCTTGTATGACGTGATCTCCGCTGTCTGTCCGCTTGAATCGAAGTATGTCACGATCAGCTGGGATTGCAGCGCCTCTTTGTTGGCGGGATTGGCGATAGGGTCGGACGCCGCGCCGGGCGGGTTGGAGTATGTAACGCGGTTTGACCGCTTGTCGAGCACGGCGATGTTCCCGGCGGACGCGTTGACATACAGCGACAGCCGTTCATTCTCCGCCGCCAGCGCGTATTCGGACAGTTCGCCCGAGCCATTATCCAGCGGGTTGAACCCAGCCGCCTCAACATACTCCGGCGGCGGCGCGATCACGGCCTTGTAACCATCGTACAGCCTATACCTCAGCGTGATATGCAGCTGATACGCGCCGAACCCCAGCACAGCCGTCAGTATTGCGATAAACGGTATAAACCGTAGCCTGCCGGGCGCATCCCTTCCCATCTGCCCCACCTGACCCGCCGCCACAACCCCGCCTCCTTCATCCTCCATCCGTCATCCCTTAAGCCCTGAACACCAGTTCAACATAGACGCTATAGAAGAACACATACACCTGGCGTATCATATCCGCCAGCAGGAGCGCGAAGAACACCAGCGCGAACATGGCCAGCACGGTCAGTATCAACGTCGCCAGGGTCTTGAGCAGCGTGTAATTGTGCACGGTCATCACGCCGACCAGCAGGAGCATAGCCGTCCACGCCAGGCCGAGCGCGATAATCAGCGTGTAGAACACCTCTTCGCCGTTGGCGATGAACTGGCTGACCAGCGCGGCTAGCACGGTCGTTACGATCATCGGCAGCAGCGCGTATCCCGTCGCCGCCACGATGTCACGAAACCGGCCTTCACCGTCTAGCAGGCATGTCACCGACCAATTGCCTACCGTAAATAGAGCCAGCAATACGAATATCGCCGACATCTCCATCAATCCATCGACGCCGCGCGGATCCACGTCGTTTACCACGAAGCTGGCGAATATCCTGTTGCCCGTGTAGCACGCCGAGAACAACACCGCCATCACCACGGCCAGCGGCACGGAACCCTTCCCGCGGTAGCGTATCTCGTAGAATCCGTCGATCGGATGCGACGCCGCGCGCAGCATCGCGCGCAGTTTCTCCGCGCCGAACGACGCCGACAGCCGCTCGCGCACGGCGGCCATAGCGGAAGCCGCGCCCTCTTTAGGGAAAGTCTCGCCGCGCTTCATCGCGTTAAACATCGCTCATCAACCCCGTTTCGGACACGCCGCCCGACTTTCGGCGTTTTACCGCGCGGATAACGGCGATTATCACCGCGAGCGATACCCCCGCCGTCAGTATCCAGCCCAGATTGGCTTTGAGGATCTCGTTGCGGTAACGTTTGAACGCTATCGAATAATACTGTCGGTTCATACCCAGCTTGAGGTAACGCATCGCGGTCTTGTTGTCGCCCGCGGTCAGATACGCCTTGCCGATACCGGCGTTGGCCAGCTCGAGGTTCTCATTCAGGCGCAGCACGTCGCGCCACTTGCCAACGGCCTGTGTCTCGTCGCCATCAAATCGCAGCCCGACCGCCTCGTTGATCAGCGTGCCGTACGCCGTCGGTCCGAATACCGTTATGTCGCCGCGCACATAGTCCAGCGCGAGCAGGCGCCGCGAACCGTCGGCGGCATTCGCGTACTCTATCGCGGCCGGCGAGCGGAACGTCCCCGCTACCCCTCCCAGTCCGCCGAATATGTACAGCAGGTCGCCTTCGCGGTCATACGTGAATATCCGACCGCGCTGTGAATCCAGCAGCGAGTATATACCGCGGCCTTGATACGCGACATCGACTATCCGCGAAACCCCGGAGTAGGGTCCCGAGTCGCTGACCGACATGTCGCCGCCCAGGTTGTTGGATATGCCCGCTATCGCGACGTCCTCTCCCTTCGGATTCAGGCGGCGCACGGCCTTCACGCCCAGCGGATCCATGTTGGACGCGTATACGAAACCATATGGATCGACGTCCAGCCCAGTGAACTCCGTCGGCACGAACAGCCGCGCGTTTGCGCGCTCCTGCTTGCTGGCGATTGCGCGCCAAAACCGCTGCCACAGCGAGACCGTCACGTTGATCGTGCCAAAGAATCCGGTGAACGCGCCGTCCGGCTCGAACACCATTATGCCCTGGAACATATTCTGCGCTACGACGTACACCCTATCGGCGTAATCGACCGCCACCCGCAGAGGCGTGAACACAAAGTCGCTAGGCAGCGCGTCGTGCGACGGGTTCTCGAATATCTTGACCACGCCGCGCAGATCCGGATCGAGCACGACTATCCGCCTGTTCTTGGAATCCGCGACGTATAACTCGCCGCTATCCGACAGCGCGAGTCCCGCCGGAGCGGAGAATCGGTCGGTTACGCCGTTGTTGTCAAACTCTGTAACTATCTTCTCGG
>JAISBH010000242.1 GCA_031266295.1 Oscillospiraceae bacterium
TACAACGCCGTCCGATTCTATACTTAGATTGCCTTCATCATCAAGCGGCATCCCACAAACTTGGCAAATCGTGTTTCGAGGTTGACCGAGTAAGGCATTAATGGATACCCCGAAAATCTTTGATATAATTTTCAGCGTGTCGGTGTTCGGCACGGTTTCGCCTGTTTCCCATCGCGACACAGCTTGGCGGGTAATCATCAGCTTTTCAGCAAATTCCTCTTGCGAGAGGTTGTTCTTTTTTCGCAATTCCAATAGAGATTCGGCAGCAGTCATATTCGCACCATCCTTTCCGCTTGATTATATCATGGGAAGAAACTTGAGGAAAGCAACGCGTTGTTGCGGCCAACGACGCTTCTTTTCAACAGCCGATCTCAGTGTGAGGCAGAAAGTGAAGATTTACAAGGCAAATTATACCGATTATGAGCTCGCGCGACGAATGCGTCAGTGTCGATACGCGGCGGTGATACGGCCGCTCGATTCAAGGTATATTGCTTGACGTATAACACCGTTCGGAGGCCGCCCCCCAATTGCATAAGCAATTAACAAGCAATTAACAAGCAATTAGTAAGCAATTAGTAAGCAATTAGTAAGCAATAGCTTGGCGAAACTCTAGATTTTAAGCCATTTCGCGGCTCTTGTTTTGCCTGACAATTTGATTTTACCCTCGCTTCTTAATTGCCGCAAAAGCAATTGAACCTGACCTCTAGAGAGATTGGGCAACACTTGCTGCAACTCCGACATCGGCGTCCCGTCAGATCCGCCCGATGCAATATGGTTGTAGATCAGTGCTTTATTCTGGCCTTGATTTAGCCCGACGAGGCGCGTGTGTACGCCTGCTTTACCAACGGACTCGTACAAGCGGCGAGCCAATACATACTTCCGCCTGCCTGTATGCTCTACGATACCCATATCAACTAGGTTCTTTATACGACCGAGCAAATCGGCAGGGAATTCCGCCTCTCTAAAGAGATAGTTAATGATAACAAAATCCACAGTTGATAAAAGTTCCAGCCGTTCGTCGCCGATACGCTTGATGGCTGTCAACATGCGCTGATCCAGTACCAACCCGTTCAACGTTATTCTTACGGAGTTATCGTCAGTGCCCGTAAAGTCCGGAAGGGCTTTCGCTTCGCGAACGCTAAGCTCGAACATAAGATTCATGCCCTGCCCAGAGCGCTCAACCAAGCCGCACTTCTGGAACATCTCCGCGATGCGGCGATTGCGCGGGACTTGCTTATCCAATATATTTTTAACCGAAACGCCCGCTGGCAACCCGCCGGGGCTTTCGATGACCAGCCGATCGTTATACTGGCGGACAAAAACGCTACCGTACGCTTGATAATTACGATGGCTCACCGCATTAAGAAGCGCCTCGCGGACGACCCGTTCGTTAAACGTCAGTATGTCGAGCATGACTAATCCATCCTGATAGGATTGTCTATTGTTTCGAAGGTTTATCAATTCCCATAGTTTATTATAATATAAGAAAAATCCTGCTCTGAAATCTTCGCGTTGTTGAGCGGGTCCAGACACTTCCGAAGATCGGTACTCGAACGCGACTTCGGATTGCGCAAGGAATCTGCCAAGGGATGCTTTTTTACCAAACAGTATCAAAGCGGCATATGTCACGCCTTGGCTAGTAACGGCTTCGCAATCAAGCAGAAGCTGTCCCGTCGATAACGTCTTAATGCGCGTATTCTTACTCTTCTCCAGCCACATGGCGCGAAACGTTTCAATGGCATCGGCGTCTAAATCCAACAAAGTCGCTTCAGGGCATATATCGGCTGAAAAGTCATGCCCTGTTTCGTCGTAGATAGCTCGCCGCACCTCTTCCGGCATGTAAACAAGACTATCGCTTTCGCGCCACCAAGCTATTCCATCCACATGAACCGGTAAACCTGATGAACGGCTAGCGATTTCAAATATCAGGACGCGCTTTCCTTCATATATAGCACATTCGAAACTGACGCCTACATGCAGTTTCCCACATAAGCTGATGCAAATCCTTTCCGGTTGCTCGCACGCCGTTGTGCCAACAACATTACGTGGCCGCTTATCGGAAACGCCTACGATAAATTTGCCTCCGCCGCGATTTGCAAGCGCACAGCAATAACGCGCCGCTTCGTCGAAACGAAAGTGGTTCTTCCATTCCTTGAACTCACAATGCGCACCTTCCGGCTCTTCCAAGAGCAGTCGGATTGCTGCTTCATCTTGCATCAGTGTGCCTCCTAATGCGATTCTGTCACAGACAATTATAACACTGAAGCAATATACACGTCAAACGATTGAAGGCTGTTGCCCTTTGAAGGAATAATTGCATATTAAATCGGTCACTTTGTTCAACTTTGGATGTAGTTTATGGAATTATGGTAACTTCGCCTCATGATCATGCGAGAGGATCCTGAAAAAGCGTGTAAGCGTTGTATGCTCGTCACGCTCTTGCACCCCGTCCGCCTCCATCTTATGCGTCGTTTATATCGTAAATGTGACAAACTTGCTATACAGGCTGCAAACAGGCTGTGTTTTGATTATTGCACGGGCTGTACGATCCCAGTATAATGTAATCCGGATCAATTGTTGCGGAGGATTTTCAATGGATCAGGTTCATGTGGCGCTATCCGGCGTTGGCGGATACGCGCGGTTGCATATTAACGAGCTGCTGTCGGATACAGGCAAGCGGCGTGTGAAGCTGGTGGGCGCCGTCGATCCATATCCATCGGGCAACGGTTACGCGCGCCTGCTCGAAGAGGGTGTGCCCGTTTATACCTCGCTGCCCGAACTATACGAACACCACTCGCCCGTATTATCGATACTCAGCTGCCCCACGCCATACCACGCCGAGCAGGCCGTCTATTGCCTGGAACGCGGCAGCCATGTTCTGGTTGAAAAACCCATCGCGCCGTCGGTGGAAGCGGCGGAAACGATGATCCGCGCGCGGGACGCCTCGAAGCGGACGCTGGTCGTCGGGTATCAATGGTGCTTCAACGACACAATGAACGCTTTGAGAGACGGCATTCGCTCGGGCCGGTACGGCGCGCCGAAGACACTGCGCGCAATTGTGCTGTGGCCTCGGGATCAGAACTATTATAACCGTGGAATCGGTTGGGCGGGTAAACGTTACGCGGCGGATAACCGGGAGGCGTTCGATAACGTAGCGTCAAACGCGACCGCGCATTACTTGATGAACATGTTATGGATGGCAGGATGCGGCGAGAACGGCGTCGTTATAGCAGGCGTTGAGGCGTCGGCCTTCCGCGCGAACAGCATCGAGACGTATGACAGCATATGCCTGTCGTTGACTTTGTCAAACGGCGCGCGGATCGTTTTTGCCGCTTCCCATACCGTCGGTCATCATGAAGTGCAGCATCCCATGTTCTCCTATGAATTCGAGCGTGCGACATTCAGTTACGGCGTGAAGGGCGGGCAAGGGGATCAGATTCACTTGACGACGGAGGATGGCGCGACGGCTGTCTTCGGCAGCGCTGCGATCGGCGCGGCAGAACAGAGCAAGATATGGAAAACATTAGATATCATTGATAAGCGCATACCGAATCTCTGCCCGCCGGAATTAGCCATATGGCATACGCGCGCACTGGCGCTGGCTGACAAGGCCGTCGCGGACAGCATCCGCGTTTTCTCGCCGGATGAGATCAATGTCGATGGTTCATTACTCTGGGTGCCTGGCGTTGCTGATACGCTGTTTGATTTTTATAACGGCGTACGCCCCCTCTATCGCTGCTGAAATTGGTAAGAATCC
Organism: Oscillospiraceae bacterium; assembly: GCA_031266295.1. Lineage (GTDB taxonomy): Bacteria > Bacillota > Clostridia > Christensenellales > Aristaeellaceae > BNUH01. Next base: position 3,758 of record JAISBH010000242.1, read on the forward strand.
CTTCGGGATTCTGCGGATACGCGCCCGCTTCGCGCTTCGCGCCGCCACATCTCCCCCTGAGGGGGCGATGAGAGTTGTCGGCTCCCCGCTGCCCGTCGCGAGGGGAGTGGTTCGCTGCGAGTAATAGACCTCTCTCATCGCCCCCTCAGGGGGAGATGTCGCCGCAGCGACAGAGGGGGCGCTCTTGGCCAAAGCCGATGGATTGTGTTTCACTTCAGTATATTGTTCGCACAGGCATAACGATTAACAACTCTTTCTGTACGAAACCATAAACGCCGCCGACCTCAATCAGCCACGCCTCGCCGCGCGATCCTTCAATGCAAACGCGGCGGTTCATCATTACCGCGCGGTTCAGCGCCGGGTCGCCCGCGCCCGCGCCGGCCCGCAGCGGCTCGTCGCGCAGCGGCAGCGCGAACATAATCGCCGATACCGGATCAATGCTTACATTATCGACGTCGTCATACGCCACAAACCATTCCGAACCCCTAACGCGCATGAACCCGTTCATATAAGCGTCCAGGCGCACAATAGTCATCGCATCCATGTATGAGTCGCTGCGCGCGTCGCAGTTCGGCGCGGCGTACAGCGGCGTATCCCGCGACGTTATCGCAAACTCGTCAATCAAGCAGACGGTCGTCAAGCGCTCGTACGCTGATTCGCGCACATCCCACGAAGCGACCGGCGGATCAACCACATCCGCGTCAATCGCGCGCGCGAACCCGAACGGCGTCAGCGCGGCGGCCAGACACAGCGCCGCAATCACCTTTATCCTAATATAATAACCGCCATCACAAACACTGCAACGGCGGATAAATCTCCCTGCATTCGCGAACAGCATAGGTTGTCCTCCGACAATCCAGCGGCGCCGCCGCCTATTTCCTCCTTACATAATATTCGCGAACGGCCCAGTTTATGTTACTCATCGAAAACTTTATACCCATTTTGTATCTACGCCAGCGGCACGGTCAGCCAATACTCAGCGTACGGCTTGACTCCGCCGGGTGTGCATACGCGTATATGCAGCTCCTGAACCCCCAGGCCAGTCAATTCCTCCTTAGCCGCCTTCGACATGCCCAAGCACAGGTTCTTCAAACTATTAGGCGTGCCATATATAACCATATCCAGACACTGGCCAGCGTCGCTTTTGCCGGTTGACTGCTTGAACGATAGCTGCGCGTTGCCGTTGTATAGTCGCAGGTCGACGAACACCCCGGATTTTATCCGCGCCTGGGTTATCATGGACGACGACGCGGCGATACCCTGTATCGGCTGCGTCGCGTGACCCGCAGGCTTCTTCCTGGACGCCTGTTCGATGTTCAGAGGCGTTCTAACCTCAAGCTCCTGGGGCGGCGCGGTCTGATCCTTCGGCGCGATCATCAGTATGAATCCGGTCAGCGGCTTGCCTTGATATGCCTGATTCTCCAGCAATTCCTTGGCCGTTTCCTCAATATCGCTGCCGCTGACGTTGGAGTTGGTCACGCTGGCTATGCGGCGGACATACGCTATCATCGCCTGCCTCGTGACCCCCAGCGGATTCTCCCGCTTCACAAACGTGCGATCCACCGGCGCGCGCTCGCTCTCGCCGGTCGTCATGTCGCCAGTCGCCATCACCCACAAATCCTTCAGCGTCCCGGTAAAACCGCTTAGCGGCCGCGCCAGCTGGAACTGCGAGTCTACTAAGTATAGCTCCAGTTCATCCTCGGTTATGCTGACGGAGGGCGCTAACTGCGCGAACTGGTTAGCGTACAGCGCGAGGAATCCGCCGCGAATATCATCGAATGACATATCCCCCGTCAGCGGCGTTTCGCCAGCCGCCTCGTCAGCCTCTTTGTTGTAGAACGCCATCCAGAGCCTTAGCGCGCGGCCATGCTCGACCGCGTCCACGTCCGACCAGAAATTGCCCGCGACATATGTTTGGCTGCTCTCGGCAAGGATTGGCGCGGCGCATGACGAAACAGCGATTATCGCGGCGCATAGCAGCAGCGCCAATCGCGGCCAGCGTCTATGATTTTTGGTTAGAGCCACAGCGGCATCGCCCCTTTTCCAGTACGAATTCAAGCGCGGGGCATAACCCGCGCGCGTAGCGGGGCAGCAGGATACGCTACCCATCATGCTTATTATAACACATATTTCTACAATTACCATAGTTCTGTGTGATGGTATATTCTGGCAGGGAGGGTGGCGAGATGCTGTGTTCGGCTGTTCGCTGCGGCGGGAGAACCCCGAGGAACGCCCCCTCTGTCGCTGCGGCGACATCTCCCCCTAGGGGGGCGATGAGGGTTGTCGGTTACCCCATATCATGCAAGTGACGTTGCTTGCGTGCCATGGGGCAGATGACAACCCTCATCGCCCCCTTAGGGGGAGATGTCGCCGCAGCGACAGAGGGGGCGTTCTCCGGGGGGGGCGATACCACCACAGCGACAGAGGGGGCGTTCCCCAAGGGCGATACTACCGCAGCGACAGAGGAGATTCTCTCCTACACATACTTACGCATCTGCGACAGCGCCGACTTCTCCAGCCTGGACACCTGCGCCTGGCTGATGCCTATCTCCCCCGCAACCTCCATCTGCGTGCGCCCCTCGAAAAATCGCATCCGAAGTATCCGCCGCTCACGATCGCCCAAACGGCGCAGCGCCTCGCGGATCGATATACCCTCCAGCCAGTTCTCGTCGGCGTCCTTCTCATCCTTCACCTGATCCATCACGTATACTGCGTCGCCCGTATCATTGTACATCGGCTCGAACAACGATACCGGATCCTGTATCGCCTCCAGCGCGTATACGACGTCCTCGCGCGGCATCTCCAGCTTCTCCGCAAGCTCGGTGATGGTCGGCTCCCTGCCGTGCTCGGTCATCAGCCGCTCGCGCGCCTGTAACGCTTTGTACGCTATATCCTTGAGCGAGCGCGAGACGCGTATCGCGTTATTGTCGCGCAGATAACGGCGAATCTCCCCGATAATCATCGGTACGGCGTATGTCGAGAACCTCACGTTCTGCGTCACGTCGAAATTATCCAGCGCCTTTATCAGCCCGATGCACCCAACCTGGAACAAATCGTCCACATTCTCGCCTCGGTTGTTGAACCGCTGTATTACACTAAGCACCAGCCGCAGATTACCGCGAATGAATTCCTCGCGCGCTATATGATCCCCGCCATGCACCAGCGGAAACAGCTCGCGCATACGGTCGTTGGTCAATACCGGCAATGTGGATGTGTCAACGCCGCAAATTTCAACCTTGCCCGTCATCATATCGCTCCCATCCAACTCAATCAACTACATTCGGATGTTAGCAGTATGACCCAGCTCGGGCGGGTTTATTCCGGACGCGGATTATGGCCGCCAAACGACGTTCCGCGACGAAAAAGCGGGCGTATTTCTACCCCGCTTTTATTATCTCATTATACTATCGCATTCTTACATTCCCGCGTTTCTTCCGTTACCTCCACGCCTTAAGGAACGCGTACGGATTAAACGCTACGTCATTCTCATACATCCCAAAGTGCAGATGCGGGATCATCACATCGTCGGTACCCTCCGGGCCGTAGCCGGTGCTGCCCACATACCCCAGTATATCGCCGGGCCGCACGGCATCGCCCACCTCGAACCTGCCGTACTCCGACAAATGCGCGTAGTAGTAGTATATGCCGTTCTCATCCTGAACGCCTATGCGCCATCCGCCCAACGTCAGCCAACCCTTCTTTGTGACCGTACCGTATGACGCGCTGTATATCGGCGTGCCCTTCGCCACGATCAGGTCGACTCCCTCGTGGAACCGCTCACCGCCGAACGTGCGTTCCGCTCCCCACGAATCCTCATAGGTGTAACCGCTGTTCAGCGGCAGCGGGAACTTATGCGCCGCGCTGAACAGGCCGTCTATCCTCAGCATATCGCTCATGCGCCGCTTGACCATCATCACGAACGAAGAGTTTCCTGCGTACGCGCGCAGTTTTTGATCGACGGTCGTGCCGACCAGCTTGGCTTTAACCTGATTCAGCCGCGCGGTCGTCGGCGATGCGCACGATCCTAGCTCGACGGCGTCTATCGCGGCCAGCAGATACCATGGATTATCCCTCGTCGCGGCGGCGCGGTACATGTATAGCCCTCGGTCGCCGAAGCGTTTAACGTTCAGCGTCGAGACGATCGTCGGTATCGTGGGTGTAGTGGGAACCGTGATGTTTGGCTGAACCGCCGATAAAGGCTCCGTTATCCATGGGTACATCTGATAATACATACCGGCCAAGGCTCCCCCGGCCAGATTGCAGTCGACAATGATCCACGCCAGCACCAGCAGCAGCGCGGCGATAATCGATAAGACCCGCGACGTCACGCTTCGTTTGAAAATCATTCTACATCCCTCCGTCTTGATACATTGATTGCATTGCGGGATCGGCTGACCGCCCCCGCCCGAAGCAAACAAACAGGACGCGGCTGACCGTGTCCTTATTCATAAAACGTTAGAAATGTCGAATTATTGCGTGGTAATATATAGTATGAAACAGTTGGTATTTATGGGATCAGTATCCGTGCCAACAAGAGAGCCGTCAGGCGCGGATATGCTCCCTCATCTCAGTCATGTACGGCCAGTAGCGTTTGGGCATATGTCCTCGACGGCA
>JAISBH010000322.1 GCA_031266295.1 Oscillospiraceae bacterium
TATGAGGGCTACGCGCCGGGCGGGGTCGCGGTTATCGTCGAGATCGTAACGGATAACCGCAATCGCACCGCTTCGGACGTGCGGCATATATTCGATAAATGCGGCGGTTCATTGGGTACGACGAACAGCGTCGGCTACATGTTCGACCGCAAAGGTATGCTGGTAATCGAGCGCAAGCCAGACATGACAGAGGACGACATGATGCTGGCGGCGATGGACGCCGGAGCCGACGATATTGAATCATCCGACGACACGTTCGAAATTACTACCGACCCTACTGATTTCTCCGCCGTGCGGACGGAATTGGAGAAGCGGAACATGCCCTTCCTCTCGGCTGAATTGACGCGCGTTCCTCAAAACTGGATCGCTGTGGATAACCCGGAGACGGTCGATTCCGTGCGCAAGTTGATTGATATGCTCGAGGATATGGATGATGTTATGAACGTGTACCATAACGCGGAACTGCCGGAGGAACCGGACGAGGAGGATTGACCCTTACGCAATCGGCGCGGCGTATAACATCCGCCCGCAACGGCGTTTTTTCTGGGGCGGCGAGGAGAAGCATCGCGCTGCGCGTCTCGATCTCTTGGCTCCTACCGAGGAGGCGCGGTGCGCGTGGACGGGCTTGATGTCGGCCAGTTCAAGAAGAACGCATCTTTATTAAAAATATATTGCGTTTCATTGAACTTTCCGCTATAATGGCCTTATGAGATGAACGCCTAGAATTCTACCGTCAGGGAGGCAAGGCTATATATGAGTCGTTCCAACAGGCTAATGCGCGCATGTGCGCTGATTGTGTTAATGATGATGGCGTGCGCCGCCGTACCGACAGGCGCCGCGTTCGCGCTGACAAATGCGCAGCTGCAGCTGGCCGGCGGATTGGCCGCCGTTCATGGTGCGGAGACATATTTTTTCGCACCGATGGATGACAAGGCTTGGGGGCTGTTCGCGCTGTCCAGCTGCGCGCAAGGGCCGATCGCCACGCTGAATGACGTCAAGCCCTCCCGGCTGATTTACGCGGATTCGGGTAAAGTCTACTTCACCGCCGCGCGTCAGGACGAGGGGCAGATACTGGCCAGTCTGGATCTTAAGACTGGCGCGCCGACGATGTTGGTGGACAAGGTCAAAGAGATATACTACGAGACCGATGAAACGATATTCTACAGTTCCTATGATGATCAACTGACGCTTTATCGGTATAGCTTCACGAAAAACACGTCGTCCAAGCTTAAGACTATGACGAGCAAAAACATATATGATTGTATGCTCGCCGAAAAAGAGAAGGTCTACTTCCTGGGGAAGGACATCCGCGACGGCTCCATCGTCGGCTATAAGATAGATAAGCCCGGCGCCAAAGCCGTCAACACTGATGTGCCCAGCCCCGCCATAGGCGACGGCTACCTCTATAACGGCTACCTTGTCTATACGCCCAAGGGCGACACCACAAAGGTTTATACCGTCGCGGTGGGCAAGACCAAGGGCGTTCGCCTGGGCGAGCAGATCACAAGTATGTCTCTGAATAACGATCGTTTCGGCGACGCGCTGTATCCGTATGACGCCGACTCGAACAGCATTGTGCGCGTACCGCTGGACGCTTCGCCGACAACCAGTCTGGCATTGACCACGATGGGTCAGGCGCAGGTGCTGATAGGCGGCGCTGGCGATGCGATGCTCTACTGGGACGACGGCCAAGTATGGTCCGTTAACACCCAGCTGCAGAATAAGACGCCTCTGTTCCCGTTCAATGTCAGCGACGAGGGCGTCCGTTGGACTAATATGTCGCCCACGACTACCAGCGCGGTGTTGATGTACGGCTACTCCGTGATGACATACTTGGATAGTTACGGCGTAACATTGCCGACAGTTGTGCGCGTGATGGATTCGGCTACCGGGCAGATGCTGTTCCAAGCGCCCGCGTCGCTGCCTCAGGCTGACGAAGGCGTTTCTAACCCCTCCGCATCCGGAACGCCTGCGTCCGCCGAACCGGCCCCGCCGGAAGCTCCCATCAGCGAATACGAAGATATATCGTTCTTCGGTTCATAATATTTGAAGCGGTCGGTGTATACTATTATGAAAGAACCACATGGAGGGCGGCAGTTCGCTGCCCTTTAGCAAGGAAGTTGAGGTCGGTAGAATTCGCATGGGATCGGATTCAGGCAGAACGATATGCGTTCCTGTAATCACTCCCCGTCCCCCTGTCGCCGTGTTCACGCCCGTAACTATCGCGGATAAGTCGCTGATTACGCGGTACCTTCGCTACTTCCCGGAGAATGAGGGTAGCGAGTGTCAATTCTCCAACATGCTGCTGTGGAGTCTCTCCGACCATATAGAGTGGTCGGTGGTTAACGACGCTCTGCTGCTTCGCACGCGGACGCGCAACGATACTGCGTGCATGATGATGGTGTTCACCCAGCCCGAGCGCCTGTGCGAAGGGTTAGAACTGGCGGTCGAATCCATGCAAGAGCGTGGCGAGGAATTCCGGATGTGCTCGCTGCCCGAATGGTATGTGCGGCGTATGGACGCGTGCAGCCCAGGCAGGTTTGCGTATACGCGCGAACCCCATCACGACGATTATGTGTATGAGGCGTCCGCACTGATAAGCCTGTCGGGCAAGGCTTTGCACGCCAAGCGCAACCACGTCAACAAGTTCCGCTCGACATACGGTGGACGCTATCAGTACGAGGCGTATCATCCGTCATTCTTCGCCGAGTGTATGGATGCGTATAACCGTTGGTTGGATGAGCGTGGCGAGTCGCCTGAACTGTGCGCCGAGCGCGGTTCCGTAGAATGCGCGCTGCGTTATGCCGATCAGCTGGCCCTAAAAGGCGGTATGATACGCGTCGACGGCGTCGTCGAGGCGTTTACGCTGGGCGAGCGAATCACAGCCGATATGGCGCTGATCCACGTCGAGAAGGCCAACCTGGATATGCCTGGCTTATTCGCGGCGATAAACCAGATGTTTCTGGAGAACGCGTTCCCGGACGCGATCTGGGTCAACCGCGAGGAGGATATGGGTTTGGAGGGCTTGCGCAAGGCCAAGCGTTCGTATCATCCGACGCGGATGATCGATAAATATGGCGCGACGCTGGCGTAGCGCGATTTGCGCCATTAAGTGTTAAGATGATAATACTAGATAAGTCCGCTTGGGACAAATCACTCCGGTTGACGCAGTACTGCTTCCGCGATAACAGCGGCGATTTCACGCGTTGGTATTACGAGCGGCGAACCGAGCGCGTGTTCGCCTTGATGGATGATCAAGGCAGCGTAACCGCGCAGGTCCTCGACTCGCGTGTCAGGATCAGCGTGCGCGGCTGCGATGTTGTGTCCAGCTTGATATCGCATGTGGCGACGGATCCCGCGCATCGCTCGAAGGGTATGATGTGGGGCTTGTTGACCGACGCTCTGCGCAAGATGCGCGTCGATGGCGTCGCGCTGGCCGCGTTATATCCGTCGGCATATTCGTTTTACGAGAGGTACGGGTTTGCGGCGTGCGGCCAATCGGCGCGCGTCGTCATTCATCCGGACAGATTGCGCGCGAAGCCATTGGTTAACCGACTGTGCTGGGATACCGTACACGACGTCGGCGCGCTGACGGAATGCTACGCCGCCGCGCATTCAAAGGTGTCGGGCGCGCTGGTGCGGAGCACGATCGACATGCGCGACCGTATCGACGATCTAACGGGTGACGGCGCGAGCGTCGTCACCCTGTGCCGTGGTAATAAGATAATGGGTTACTGGTTCCGGCGTGACGAGGATAGCGCGATGATCATCGACGAATGCGCGTTCCGAGATGCGTCGGCGCGAGCGGACTTCCTGTCATACATAGCGTCGCACGCGTCGACGTCGGATGAGGCGCAGATTAGGATACCATCGTTCGATCCGCTGCTGAGGATGCTCCCCGACCGATACGCGTCCGTGACGGTCGAACCGTGGGCCATGTTCCGCGTTGTGGACTTGCCTGGACTATCGCGTGGATTGACCGCCGGCACAGGCTGTGTTACTCTACGTGTCGTTGACGATCAGATGCCCGACAATACCGGGTTATGGCGGTTTGAGGCGCTGGATGGCTCGATAAGCGTATCGCGTGCTCGTATTGAGTCCGGTATTGGCGCGTGCACGCTGGGCATAGGCGCGGTAACGCAATGGCTGATAGGTTCGGCTGACGGTTCCGCGCTGATGGAAACCGGACAGCCGCTTACACCGGATACAGCGTGTGCGATGGACGCGCTGCTGCCCGCCCGGCGTGTATTTTTATGGGAGCAATGTTAATATGCCTTATAATCCAACCAACCGTCCGGCGCGGATCATCGACGCTCACCTGCATTTCCAGCCGAAGAACCCACACTTCGACGCGATCGCTCACACTGCCGGGCACGAAAACACCGTGCGGCATGTCGAGCAGACCTATCGTGATCTGTCGATAGCGCACGGCGTCGTTATGGGCAACCGTGAGATGACGACCGAATGGCACACATATCCGCCGATGCTTAGCTTCTGCGCGGGCATTCACCAACACGCACTGGATCCGGGCAACAGCGCCGCCGCGCTTGAGGCTTGCGAGGTGCAGCTTACCAACCCGCAGTGCGTGGGGATCAAGTTATACGCGGGATACTGCGCGCTGCCGCTGATGGATAAGGCGTATATACCATACTATGAATTGGCTGAGCGTTACTCGAAGCCCGTCGCGATCCATATGGGCGTGACGGCGTCGCCGTACGCGCTGTTGAAATTCTGCCATCCGCTGCTGATCGACGAGGCCGCGGTTCGGTTCCCGAGTGTGCAGTTCGTGATGTGCCACTTTGGCAACCCTTGGCTGATGGACGCCGCCGCTGTGCTGGAAAAGAACGACAACGTTGCCGCCGACCTATCAGGCTTGCTAGCCGGACGGGTGGATTTGGGCGAGTACCGAGTGCGCCTACACGGTTACATGGATCAGCTGCGTACGTGGATCGCGTACGTCGAACGGTACGACGCGTTCATGTTCGGCACAGACTGGCCGCTGGTCAACCTCGACGAATACATCCAGTTCGTCAGCGAGCTTATCCCGCAGGAACACTGGGACGCCGTGTTTTACGGCAACGCGCGGCGCGTTTATCAGCTGAGCGATCTGCCTGGTTGAAGCCATGTGAAACGTGAGGGATTATTTGACAAACACGGGTGAGCAGCGGCGCATATCCGCTCGATAACCGAATGATAGATTTTTAAGTCGAGTATTGACAATATTTGGAATATATTGTATAATAACACATTGCTCCAATGCACCATTCTTGATGAACGATATGGCCTGACTAATTTCATTATACACTCGGAATACCGAAAGGCGGCGAGGACACAAATGGCAAACGAGCCTATCGATATTATCTTCGGCGGCGCGTACTCCATCAAAGCCTACTATGAAGAGAGCGGTAACCCAAAGCAGATGCGCGGTGCAAGTCAGCTGTTGAGTCGTGTGTTTGATTGCGACATAAAGAAGCTGGTCGAGCGGTATCTGTTCGATCCGGAACAAAAGCGGTTTCCCTACTATACGGGAGGCTCGCAGATGTTCGCCGTGCTGAAGCATGAGAAAGGCGAAATTATTCTTCCTCAAATTGAAGATAAGATTCGGGAAGTGTGCCAGACCGCTCGCTTTTCAATCATAGTGAAATCGGCGTGTACAGATGCTCTAGAAGATAAGGGGAAGTACAAGATACTGATGGACCAGCTGTTCGCGGAATCCTATGAGCGGCGGATGTCGTATATCCCGGACTTTGCCCAGGAAGACGCGAAGGACGACGAACTGCTTAAATCGAAGGACTCGAAGGGCTACATATTCGAGGCGTTACAAACGGAGGGTGTGGCTGGCGTGAATGGGTGGGAACACTGCGACCGCTGCTGTAACCGCCCTGCGTATTATAGCGTTAAGATACAGGGGGATGGAGACGTCACGCTCGAAACCCTTAACATGTGTACGGCGTGCGCGAAGAAAGAGAAGCAAGGGCGTTTGGATTCGGATGAGCGTAAGGTTGTTGCAATGAAGGATCGAACAATCGCTTGGCGGGATATAACCCACATGAGCGATCTCGCGGACGGCAATGGCGACGTCGCTCTTATATATGCTGATATAAACAACCTAGGCGGCATCGGCACGGAGCTTGATAGTTATAAAAAACGTTATGAATTCTACAACGACATTGATAACGCAGTGAAGCTGGCACTGGAAGAAACAAAACAGGTCATTGGGCAGCCCTATCAGGAGATTGCGTGTGGCGGCGATGATGTTTGTATGCTGACAAGCGGCGATAAAGCGCTGCTGGCCGCCGTGAAACTCGCGTCCGCGTTCGATCGTATCTGGAACGCATCGGGAAACTGCCACCGTGACGTTCGTATATCCGTCGGCGCGACCATATCTGACAGCAAGACCGCCATCGATACGTTCCACCACATGACCAACCAGCTGCTCAAAAGCGCGAAAAAACGGGCGTATGCAGAGAAAAGCGCCGGATGCCCGAAATCCTGCGTGGATGTGTACCGGCTAGGCGGCGACGGGCAGTACTCGGTTGATATCGGTACGTTGCGCAACTATGGAGATCCGCTCCATCCACTCTATACGCCGGATGAAAGCGTGAACCTGACGCTATTCCCGATGACCGTTAAGGAAGGCGAAGCTTTCCTGAAGGTTTTGGACGCGGCGCGCGCAGTGTCCAGCTCACGGCTTCGGAATATCGTGAACGGCTCAAAGCACAGATCCGTTCAAGAGGGTAAACTGTATTTTCAATATCTATGCGCGCGGCATG
>JAISBH010000324.1 GCA_031266295.1 Oscillospiraceae bacterium
CTATCCAAACATTTCTGCCTATATGTACCGGTAAATTATATACATAATGATTTTCCCGTAATATGGGCAATATAGGATGTCCAGATGTAGCTATAACTACATTCGGTGCAATCATAGTATAATCACCAACATAGACATGTTCGTCATCGACAAAGGTTACATTTGAGTTACAATAAATGCCACGCCCAAAATGCACATGATGACCGCCCCAATTGGCATTTAACGGCGTCTCAATATGGCAGCCATCACCAATTTCGGCAAACAATTCCTTGAGAATATGCTGTCGTTTATCTTGTTCCGTTGGTCTTGTATGATTAAACTCGTAAAGTTTTTCCTGGTACTCAAATTGGTTTCCCATAAGGGACGGATCGTCATAATGATAAGGCAATCCTTTTTCTTTCCGTTCTTGATTGGTCATAAATTCCCTCCTTAATTACAATTTTTGCTCCGCGCAGTCATACTTCCTCTACGAGCAGGAGACTGTGTTTGAACCGAATCAGTATAACCGGACTGCCTTCATGCGCTTATGTGGTGAACGCCATTTCGTCCGGCGTATTCTGCTTCCTCTCTCGCCGCAAATTTTGGGTGCGACCGCCAGTACGGGCATTGTAGCCCCACCGCGCACAAAAAGCAACACTGATGCGAAACTCGTGTCAATGTTCCGAGAAAACGTCTCGCAAACAGGTCCAAATTATTCTGTGAAAATGTCACGCTATGAGGACGGGCGCAGGACAGGAACCCTCATACCGGTTTTTAACCGCTTTCTTACACTGGTTTTAAGATATTGCCCGCGCCCGCCTGAAGTGATATAATATATAATAAACAGGGTTGATGAAATTCGGACGGGGGCGTTATATTGCCGGACCACTCAGACGGCCACATCGTCAGCGGCGCGATCGAGTCGCTGCTATCATACGGTATAGATACATCTCTGCTGCTGCCCATGGATAAGGCTTGTGCCCGCAACACGCTGCTCGACGCGATGCGCCAAACCGCGCCAGCGCCTGACGCCATCGGTGGCTTGAGCGCAGACGAGGCGCTGAACGCACTGACCGATTACGCGATACGAGCGGGATTGTGCGACGACAATCCGCCCTCGCGGGAGCGGTTCGCGGCGCGGCTGCTGGGGTTGATCACCCCTAGTCCAGAAGCGTTCCGCAGCCGGTTCGAGTCGATCGAGCGGGAGAAAGGCATACGTGAGGCCTGCGGATGGTTCAACGGCATCTGCGAGGCGAACGGGTATATAGACGCTAAAGCAGCAGCGCGGAACGTGCGGTATCAGGCGCCGTCGCCGTATGGTGCGCTGGACATAACGATAAATATCGCAAAGCCGGAAAAGGATCCACGCGACATAGCCGCGCTGGCGAACGCGCCCACTCAGGTAGATTATCCGGCGTGTATGCTGTGCCTGGAGAACGAGGGCTACTCCGGACGTCCGGGACATCCCGCGCGTCAGACATTGCGCACGCTGCCGCTCAAGCTGGACGGCGACCCATGGCGGTTCCAGTATTCGCCATACCAATATTTCCCAGAACACTGTATCGTATTCGATGAGGCGCATATCCCGATGCGAATAGACGCGTCCACGTTCCGCAAGATGTTCGACTTCCTTGATCGGTTCCCGCATTACTCGATCGGCTCGAACGCCGACCTGCCGATCGTGGGCGGTTCAGTATTAAACCATAATCACTTTCAAGGGGGACGGCACGCGTTCCCGATGGAAAAGACACACGTGCGGACGCGCTTTACCCACCCGATGACGCCGAGGGTCAGCGCAGGCACGCTGAACTGGCCGATGAGCGCGGTACGCCTGACCAGCGTGGATCGCGGCGCGCTGACGATGCTGGCCGAGCATATACGGACGATGTGGTCGAATTATTCAGATGCGGCGCTGGGCATACACGCCAGGACAGGTTCCGTACCCCATAACACGGTAACGCCGATAGCGCGTCGCGGGAACGCGGGCTACACGCTCGACCTGGTGCTACGCAACAACCGCACGACGGACGAACATCCGCTGGGGATATTCCACCCGCACGCCGACCTGCATCACATCAAGCGAGAGAACATCGGGCTGATAGAGGTGATGGGGGTATTCATACTGCCGGGACGGCTGCTGAAAGAGCTTGATAGTTTACGCGACGCGCTGACGGATGGGGTTGGATTCAGGGCGCACGCGCAGGATGATCCGCTGGCGAAGCACGACGAGTGGATAGCGTCGCTGGTGAAGCGGTACGGTTCAAGGATGCCGGAGGACGCTGCGGAACAGGCGCTGCGTACCGAACTGGCGCAGAAGTGCGTGCGCGTGATGGAGGATGCGGGTGTGTTTAAGCTGGACGCGCATGGGCGTGCGGGGTTCACAAGATTTCTGCGATCGGCGAGGTTCGAGCAAGCGCAGGCCGCAGAGTGAACGTATACGATTTCGACGGAACGATATACGCGGGAGACAGCACGGCGGATTTTACGCTGTACTGCATTAGGAAGCAGGCGCGGGTTCTGCGTGCGCTGCCGCGTTGGGTGCGCGCGGCGGTACAGGCGGCAAGCGGCTATCTAACGAATCGCGGAGCGTGGAACAAGACCGGGTGCAAGGAGCAGTTCTACTCGTACCTGCCGATGGTGAAGGATATGCCGGGGACGCTTGATCGGTTCTGGGCGGGGCATGAGCGGAAGATTTACAAGTGGTATAAGGATGTGAAGCGTCCGGACGACGTTATAATATCGGCGGGGCCGCGCTTCCTGCTGGAACCGATATGCGCGAGGATGGGTGTGACGCTGATTGCGTCGGAGGTGGATCCGGCCACGGGGAAGTGCGGCGGGAGGAACTGTCACGGTGAGACAAAGGTCGCGCGGTTCAAGGAGCGGTATCCGCACGCGGAAGTAGAGGCGTTTTATTCCGACTCGACGTCGGATTTGCCGATGGCGCGGCTGGCGCAGCGGGCTTATAGGGTTAGGCACGGGCGAGTTGCGGAGTGGCGCGGCGCATCCGCGCCTTCGTGAAGTGCGCTGCGCGCCCTCGCTACGCTCAACTCACGTCCTCCTCCCGACCTCCCCCTGGGGAACCCCCTCTGTCGCTGCGGCGACATCTCCCCCTAAGGGGGGCGATGAGGGTTGTCGGTTACGATGTGGTTCACAAGCAACGGGGAACGGGTTGCGTTACGAGGTAGACTATCCAGGTACAACAGGCAGTCCGAAGCCGGTAGAATGTGTATCAC
>JAISBH010000017.1 GCA_031266295.1 Oscillospiraceae bacterium
GAACACGAACGGGCCATAAGGTAAGAACGCTTGCGCGTTCTGCGGATCCGCGCCCGCTTCGCGCTGCGCGCCGCTATTACGGTTCTTTTTCCCAAAGGGTTTCGACTTCAATTCCATCAGCGACAGCGACTTGGATCATGTCGTTGATCTTTTGAACGACCGTCCCCGCAAGTGCTTGGGCTGGCTTTCTCCTAGGCAAGACTTCTTCTCCATGTGTTGCACTTGACTTGACAATCTGCCATCCGCCCTTTCGAATCCTGACCAGGCTTCGCCTGGACCATCGTGATACACAATCTACCGATTACGGCCAGCCGGTTTCACCTGGATAGTCTACCTCGTAGCGTAATCGGTTCCCCGTTGCTTGCGAACCACATCGTAACCGACAACCCTCATCGCCCCCCTAGGGGGAGATGTCGCCGCAGCGGCAGAGGGGGTTCCTCCCGAAGTCGTCGGCAATTTCGAACTTAAAATTTCTGGTGTCTTGATAATAACGCTTGCAATTGCATCCAAAATATAGTATAACTTTGCTGATAGAGGTTTAAGATCGATATTCGACTCGAGTCTCGTTCATAACAACGTTGAGGAGGTATTCGATGAAAAGGCAAGCCCTGGCTCTCACATGCACCCTGGCGTTGCTGGTTGCCTGCATGAGCGGGCTGACAGCCCTCGCGCAGGAGGAATCGCCCCTTGAGATCCGCCTGACCTACTCGGACAACCCCACGCTTCCTTTCAGCACAGAGTGGCTCGCGATCAAGGAAGCGGAGAAACTCTCCAACACCAAGCTAACCTTTGAGGTTATCCCGAACACGGACTGGACCGAGAAGATTCGCGCAATGTTGAACTCCGGCACCGCGCCGGACGCGCTGCTGTATGTTAACGCATCCTCCACATACGCGGAGTTCGGCCTCAACGGCGCACTCGTTCCGATTAACAACTATCTGGAACAGTGGCCCAATTACTTCAAGCTCGTGGAGGACTGGGGCCTGCAGGAAGATATCCAGCAGAGCTATCTGATCGACGGCAACCTTTACTACGCCTCCGAGTTGCACGACTTCTCGTTCTTCGACGGCGGCCCGATTATGCGTACAGACTTGCTGGAAGAATACGGACTGGAGGTTCCCAAAACGTTTGACGACCTGTACGAGGTCGCGAAGGTGTTCAAGGAACACTATCCCGATTCCTACCCGATCGTCAATCTGGTGGACGAACGCGTCACTTACCGCATGACGATGCCCAGCTTCGGTATCAGCCTGGGTCTCAACGCGTCAAACGGCACGCACGTCACCAGCTATGATTACGAGACGAAGGCCACCTTCCCGGCGGCGATAACCGAACAGTACCGCGATTACCTACGCTATCTGTCGAAATGCTATGCCGAAGAGTTGTATGATCCAGAATTCACGAACGCGTCGGATGTGTGGGCTACAAAACTCTCCACCGGCAAGGCGATGATAACCTGGGCGTACTATGATCAGATTGGCGGGCTGGTCGCCAACTCTACCATCGAAGGCATTGCGTTCAACATGTTCCCGCCGCTGGAAGGGCCAGCCGGCGCGTATCATCAGCCCAAGAGCCGCACCGGCAACGGTATCGCTATCCCGACAAGCACGCTGAACCGCCGAGGCGAAGACGACCTTAAGAAGATAATGTCTGCGCTGGACAAGATTTTCTTCTCGCCGGAAGGCTCCGAACTGTGGTGCTTGGGCGTGGAAGGCGTGACTTTCACGCGCGACGATGGCAAGGTTATCTTCAACGATGAGATACTCGCCTCGCCCGACGGACCTTACAAGGCTATGCAGCTTCTATACGGCTGCGGCACCGCGCCACTCCAACTCGTGTGGGAGAACGCGCGCGAGATGTTCAAGTATGACGAGTATTACGGCGAAGTTAACAAGATCGTCGCGGACATGGGCGGCATCCAGCCCGTACCACCCGCGCCGAGACTGACGCCCGACGAGAGCGAGGAAGTCAACTTTATCAAGGCGCCGCTGGTCGATCTGTTCAACCAGTGGACGAACGAGTTCATCCGCGGCACGAAGAACGTCGAGACTGACTGGGATGCTTACGTCGCCGAGATGGAAGCGACGGATATCCAACTGATCGTGGACATATACAACGAAGGGCTGGCTCGCTAGAGGCTGTATCGCGAGGCTGTTCAGCAGGAACAGCCTCGCTCTATAGTTGCATTAGAGATGCGCTAGTGGTGAATTAGAGCTGTGCCAGGCTATGTTAGAAGGGGTTGAGTTTTTGCTGCATTACAATACCACCGCGCCGCGCCCTCGCAGTCAGCCTCCTTTGCGCAAGCATGTCCGAAAATACTGGCAGCTGTATGTTATGGCCGCGATTCCGTTCGCCGCATTCCTGCTGTTCAAGTATGTGCCCATGTTCGGCAACATACTGGCGTTCCGGAAGTTCCGCGCGGGCGCGTCGCCGTTCGGCGTGGACTGGATTGGCATGAAGAACTTCCAGCGGTTCCTGAAGGATAAATCGTTCTGGCGGGCGTTCACCAACACGCTCATAACATCCTCGCTGAACCTGCTGTTCAACTTCCCGATACCAGTGATATTCGCGCTGCTGCTCAACGAACTGCGCAGCCTCAAGTTCAAGAAGCTGGTGCAGACGGTGTCATATATGCCTCGGTTTGTGTCCACGATTGTCATGATCACTATGCTCAACGAGATACTCTCGCCCACGAGCGGGAGCCTGAATATGATCCTGAATAGCGTATTCGGGATCAAGCCCATCTATTTTGTGAATGTACCGGCCTTCTTCAGGCCGATATATATCCTTACCGATATGTGGCAGTTCACGGGTTGGTCGGCGATCATCTACCTCGCCGCGATAACCGGAATCAACAGCGAGCTGTACGAATCCGCGATGATCGACGGCGCGAACCGCTGGCAGCAGACGCTGTACGTGACGATCCCATCCATCCTTTCAACCGTCATGGTGATGTTCATACTCAGCGTTGGGCGGCTGCTGTCCGTCGGGTTTGAAAAGGTGCTGCTGCTGTACTCGCCGGAAAACTCGATTGTCAGCGATGTGATAGATACCTTCGTGTACCGTTATGGCATCACTAATAATAACTATTCGTACGCGACTGCAGTCGGCTTGTTCGGCGGCGTGATAGGCGTGGCGCTCGTATCGTCCGCGAACTTCGTCAGCCGTCGTCTCACCGGCGACGGGCTGTATTGACGGCGGAAGGAGAACAGTATGCGCGATCGTTCGACCGGTTATCGCGTCTTTTCAGCGTTCAACATCTGCCTGATGCTGTTCGTGCTGTTTTTATGCCTGTATCCGTTCGTGTATATGCTGGCGATCTCGTTCAGCAGCGCGAAGGCGGTTATCAATGGCTGGGTCAGCTTCTACCCGAAGGAGTTCACGCTTGAGACATACAAACTCATCACCAGCAACGCGCAGTTCCGCATAGGCTACGCGAATACCATTTTCTATACGGTGGGCGGCACGGCTATCGCGATGGGCTTGATGTGTCTGATGGCATACCCGCTATCGAAGGCGTTCTTGCGTGGGCGCGGCATTTTGATGAAGATGGTCATCTTCTCAATGTTCTTTTCGGGAGGGATGATTCCCAATCTGATGCTCGTTATCTGGCTTCATCTGAACAATACAGTATGGGCGATGCTCCTGCCCTTCGCGATAAACCAATTCAACCTGATCATTCTGATTAACTTCTTCAAGTCGCTGCCGGATAGCATTGAGGAGGCGGCGGTCATTGACGGCATGGGATACTTCGGCATCCTTTGGCGTATCGTGCTGCCTCTCTCCACCCCGGCGCTGGCGACCATCGCACTGTATACCGCTGTGTTCTTCTGGAACGACTGGTTCTACAGCCTCATCTATATGAACAGCAATGAGCGGTACTCCGTTATGGTGTACCTGCGCAATATTGTATCGGGACAGTCGATGGCCGGAGCGGCGGCTGGCAGCGGCTCGTCGGAGCGCATGACGGTTTACGCGACGCTGCGAGCCTCGTCGATAATACTCACTTCGCTGCCAATCATCATTTTATACCCGTTCCTGCAGCGATTCTTCGTCAAGGGGCTGACGATTGGATCGGTAAAGGGGTGAGGTCAGGGGGTGATTGGAGGGATCAGTTGCGCTACGAGGTAGACTATCGGAGCACAACCGTGGGGAACCCCCTCTGTCGCTGCGGCGACATCTCCCCCTAGGGGGGCGATGTTGGAGGAGGAACCGGTTGCGTTACGGAATAGACTCTAAAGCGTAACAGGCTGGCCGAAACCGATGGCTTGTGCCTCACGATGGTCCAGGCGAAGCCTGGTCAGGTTTCGAAAGGGCGGATAGCCCTTCGCAGGGTCCGGGACAGAGTCCCGAAACCCCCGTTTCACCCCCCATCGGGGGGAAGGGGGGCGTTCCCAACGCATCGTGTCAGTTTTCAGCGGCGAAACCGAAGCCCTCACTCCCGCGCCCCGCCAGTAAAAATGCCAAAAAGGAATAGTCATCTTACATCATAGTGGCGGGGCGCTACAAACTTAAAAGCGCATTCGGTTCGCAAACCGAACAGCGTCCCGCCGCAGCGATTCGTACGGCATAAGTCACACAAGACAGCCTCCCTGTCATTGAAACCCGCTGCTGACAGGGAGGCTTTGCTGTATCCCGAACCGTCAGGCGTATACGCGCCAATACTTGCGGCTGTCAGACCATCCCGTCCGCCTCCATAACACCCATCGCCAGTACGGCCATCGCCTGCAGCAATCCGTCGATGTGGATCGCTTCGTCAGGGCCGTGGCCTCCGCCGTGACCCGGCTTCCTCCACTCAGGCGCCGCCGGCTCAAACCCTCCAGGCCCGAAGCCCAGCGCGCGCGGCAGTTTGCGCGCGTAGGTGCCGCCGGACATCACGAACGGTTTTTCATCCTTGCCCGCGATATCGTTGTATACCTTCGTCAGCGCGTCGATAATCGGGTTTTCGCGCGGAAAGTATGCCTGCTTGCTGTTGTGGTAATGCCCCGCTTCAAACCCGTTCGCCTTCGCGGCGGACAGGATAGTATCCAGCAGCTCCTCGCCATTCGCCGTCACGCAGTATCGGATGTTCAGATGCAGCTTGACCTTGCCGTCCTTTAATTCCGTCATTGTGCCTGCGCAGGTGAGGTCGCCGGACAGTTCGTCCGACGTCTTAATACCCAGCGCCTCGCCGTCCCAGGTGTCGTTGATGTGAGCGGGAAATGCGATGATCGCCTCGTCCTCTGGCGGCAGCGCGTGGATATCTGTAAGCGCGCGCATCAACAACCATATGGCGTTGACGCCCTTCTCCGGTGCCGCGCTGTGGGCCGCGACTCCGTGCGCGGTCAGCGTGATATTGTCGCCTTCGACTGTGGCTTCAACGTTCTGCGGCAAATTCTTCATGGCGACTTCCGCTTCGGGTGTGCGCTTGATCACGCATGACGCTTCCGGCGGGATTACGTTGGATGCGACGCCTCCCGACAGCGATCGCATCGCGTCCGACAGGGCGTTCACGCTCCATAGATCAATCCCAATGATCCCTTTCTCACCGTACGATACAGGAAACCCGGAATCGGCGATCAGCGTCAGATCGGGCGACGGATAATGATCGGCATAGTAAGTCGCGTCCTTCATGCCGTGTTCCTCGTCGACGCCAAGAAACAATTTAAGGTTGTGCTTCAGCGGAACGCCTAGTTCTTTCAGGCACTTGATCACGTACATCGTACCAACCGTCGGACCTTTGTTGTCCCCAACACCGCGCCCGATCAGGAATCCGTCCCGCTCGACGGCTTCAAACGGCTCGTTCTCCCAATTGATGCCCTCCGGCACAACGTCCAGGTGTCCCCAGAATCCTATGAACGGCTCCTCGTCCTTCAAACATAGACTGCCGCAATAATCCTCATAATTCCTGGCAATAAACCCATGCTCACGCCCCAGCGCGAGCGCCTCTTCCAATACTTGTTTGCATCCGTTCCCCATCGGATACGGCGGCTCGTCATATGTCGCTACGCTGCGGATTTTTACCAGC
Organism: Oscillospiraceae bacterium; assembly: GCA_031266295.1. Lineage (GTDB taxonomy): Bacteria > Bacillota > Clostridia > Christensenellales > Aristaeellaceae > BNUH01. Next base: position 6,008 of record JAISBH010000017.1, read on the forward strand.
CGCGCGATGTCCCGTACGATGTCGTCACGATGCGCGCGCAGCCATTCCAGTATGCGGTTATGCAGTTCTTTGTCCATTTTGATGCTCCTTCGGTTTGTTGTTGGTTTCGTACGAGTGGCGGGGAGGGTTGCGCCATGTGATCATCGGCTGTTCGCTGCGGCGGGACGCTGTCCGATCTTCGGATCGGAGGCGCTTTAAATTACTGGCGCCCGCCACTATGACGAGAGATGACTATTCCCTTATGGCATTATCACTGGCGGGGCGCAGGGTTGGACCGAGGGCACGTTGGGACGCGGAACGTCCCAGCGGGGAGCCTGGGACTCTGTCCCAGACCCTGCGAAGGGCTATCCGCCCTTTCGAAACCTGACCAGGCTTCGCCTGGACC
>JAISBH010000291.1 GCA_031266295.1 Oscillospiraceae bacterium
CTTGATGTGGCATGACGAACCGATGCAGATAGATACCTTCATCACGAAGTGCTCCCTTCCATTAGTGTTATTCTTATTGCGCCTTTATAAACCGCCTTTATAATATGCCTTTAGAATCCTTACTCGTACTCGACCACGTCGATCCAGTGCATCAGGAACTCACGCTCCGCCGGATTGCCCTTGACCGACTGCGACGCGGCGACGATGGGCAGCCATTTCTTGACGTATGACCCCGCCGTGCCGCTCTTATCGCAGAACAGTTTGATATACGTCTCCGCGCCGGAGAAGTCGCCCGCGAGATGGAACAGTAGGTATGACCGCGCGGCGTCGGCGGACGCGTTGCCCTGCGTGGCGTGCGACCAGTCCAGTATGAACGGCACGCCGTCGTCCTCGCGGATGATTATGTTTGACGGCTGGAAGTCGCCGTGGCATACCTTCACGTGCGCGGGCAGTGAATCCAATCGTGTCTGCAGTTCATACCTCACCGACGGCGTAAGGTCGGCCTCGCCTATCTTCCTGTGCATCTTGTCGCGCAGATAATCCAGCTTGGGCGCGCGCTGGGCGTGCATCTCCAGCTGCAGCTTCACCATCAGCCCGATGTAATCGCTCTTGCGCGCCGGTTCCTCTTGGATCAGCTGCGCCAGCGTCTTGCCGGGTATGAAGTCCATCGCGATGGCCCACCTGCCGCCGTTCTTGCTTATCTCTCGAATCTTGGGGATGTTCAACGGCGTTTCTTCGATTAGCGCCTGGTTGCGCGCCTCGCGCAGAATATCCGCCTTTGAGTAATCCTCGCCGAATTCCTTTATGACGCAGTCGCCGTCGCTATAGACGGTCTTCGCGCTGCGCACCGCAATGATTCTGTCTAGCCGCATATGCTCACCCCTCATACAGCGCGATCAGCGCGATGTTCGCCGTAGTACGCGTTAAGATACATTTGTTTGATCTCGCTTAGCAGCGGATAGCGCGGGTTCGCTCCGGTGCATTGGTCGTCGAACGCCTGCTCGGTCATGTCGTCGAGCCGCTCCAGGAAATCCTTCTCGCCGATTCCATAATCGCGGATGGTCGGCTTGATCCCAATCCTCGACTTCAGCACGTCTATCGCCTTTATGAGATTCTCCATCCCTGCGGCGTCGTCTGTCCCGCCCAAACCCAGCGCGTCGGCTATCTCGCCATAACGGCTCAGCGTATGCGGGTGATCGTATTGAGGGAACGTGCCCATCTTGACCGGGGAATCGCTGGCGTTGTATCGGATCACCTCGCATATCATCAGCGCGTTTGCGACGCCATGAGGCAGATGGTGGAACGCGCCCAGCTTATGCGCCATCGAGTGGCATACGCCCAGGAAAGCGTTCGCGAACGCCATACCCGCCATAGTCGCGGCGTTGGCCATCTTCTCGCGGGCGACGGGATCGGACGCGCCATTCTCGTAGGCTCGGGGCAGGTATTCAAACAGGACTTTGAGCGCCTGCAGCGCGAGTCCATCGGTATAATCCGTCGCCAGCATGGACGCGTAAGCCTCCAGCGCGTGAGTGACGGCGTCGATACCGGAAGCTGCGGTCAGTCCCTTTGGCGCGTTCATCTGCAGATCGGGATCGACTATCGCTATCTCGGGCATCAGTTCGTAATCGGCGAGCGGATACTTAACGCCCGTGGATTCGTCCGTTATGACGGCGAACGGCGTTACCTCCGATCCCGTTCCGGCCGTGGTAGGGATCGCGACGAAGCGGGCCTTCTCCCCCATCCTCGGGAATCCGTACACGCGTTTCCTGATATCGATGAACCGCATCGCCATATCCATGAAGTCCGCCTCCGGGTGTTCATACAGCACCCACATGATCTTGGCCGCATCCATCGCGGAACCTCCGCCGATGGCCAGTATCACGTCCGGTTCAAACGAGCGCATCCGCGCCGCGCCTTCCTTCGCGCATCCTAGCGACGGATCGGGCGCGACGTCGAAGAACGTCGAGTGCGCGATACCCATCGAATCCAGCGCATCGGTGACGGGCTTCGTATAACCGTTCTTAAACAAGAATGAATCCGTGACGACGAACGCGCGTCTCGCGCCGTAAACATCCTTGAGTTCCCTGAGTGCGACGGGCAGGGAGCCGCGCTTCATGTATATCTTCTTTGGCGTTCTGAACCACAGCATGTTCTCTCTTCTCTCCGCGACGATTTTTGTATTGAGCAGATGTTTCACGCCCACGTTCTCGGATACGCTGTTGCCGCCCCACGACCCGCAGCCCAGCGTCAGCGATGGCGCGAGCTTGAAATTGTACAGATCGCCTATGCCCCCGTGCGCGGACGGCGTGTTGACCAGTATGCGGCTGGTCTTCATGCGCCTGGCGAACAGGTCGATCTTCTCGCGCTGTGTATCTTTATCTACATATAACGACGCGGTGTGACCCAGGCCGCCGTTGATCAGCAGCTGCTCGGATATCGTAAGCGCCTGCTCGAAATCGCTGGCGCGGTACATGCCCAACACGGGCGAGAGTTTCTCGTTGGCGAACTCCTCTGAAGGATCGGCTGACTCGACCTCGCCGATGAGGATCTTCGCGGATTCAGGCACGGCGACCCCGGCCAGCTTCGCAATCGTGAACGCGGTCTGACCGACGATCTTCGCGTTCAGCGCGCCGTTGATCAGGATGGTCTTGCGAACCTTTTGGATGTCCCGCGAGTTCAGGAACCAGCATCCGCGATCCTCGAACTCCTGCCGCACCGCGCTGTACACGCCGTCCAGCACGACGACCGCCTGCTCCGACGCGCAGATCATGCCGTTGTCGAACGTCTTTGAGTGGATGATCGAGTTGACCGCGAGCGGTATGTCAGCCGTTTCGTCAATGACTGCGGGGACGTTGCCGGGGCCGACGCCCAGTGCGGGCTTGCCGCTGGAGTACGCAGCCTTGACCATACCAGGGCCTCCGGTCGCTAGGATTATGTCAGCCTCGCGCATGACCATGTTGGTCATCTCCAACGACGGCGCGTCGATCCAGCTGATGATCCCGTCGGGCGCGCC
>JAISBH010000108.1 GCA_031266295.1 Oscillospiraceae bacterium
CAGGCTTCGCCTGGACCATCGTGATACACAATCTACCGGCTTCGGACTGCCGGTTGTACCTGGATAGTCTGTTCCGTAACGCAACCGATTCCCCGTTGCTTGCAAACCACATCGTAACCGACAACCCTCATCGCCCCCTTAGGGGGAGATGTCGCCGCAGCGACAGAGGGGGGTCTCCTGGGGAGGTCGGGAGGGGGACCGCAGTCCCCTTCCCGAAGGCGCGGACGCGCCGCGTCGCCGCAGCGACAGAGGGGGGGTCTACAGCAGCCTCTCCGCGCCGCTGAACGCGGCTTCAGTCAACGCGTCCACATCAAGCGCCCCTTCAGCGGCTTCGACTGCGCGCAGTGCAGGGTGCGTCACCGGGTGCTTTGGCGTGAATATTGAGCAGCAATCCTCGTACGGCAGGATAGATGTTTCGTACGTGCCGATAGACTCGGCACGCTGGATAATCTCGATCTTATCCATACCGATCAGCGGCCGGAACACAGGCATCTCGGCCACCGCATCCGTGCACACCAGCGAGTCCATCGTCTGACTAGCGACCTGACCAACGCTCTCACCCGTAATCAGCGCGGAGGCTTTCTCGCGTCTCGCTATACGCTGCGCGATGCGCACCATGAACCTGCGCATCAAAACGGTCGTGTACTGCTCTGGGCACGCGCCTCTTATAGCCTCCTGAACCGGCGTGAACGGCGCGGCGTACATCCTTATCGGCCCGCATGACTCGGTCAGTATGCGCGCCAGCGAGACGACCTTCTCCCTCGCCCGCTCGCTGGTATAGGGAAATCCGTCGAAGTACACCGCGCACAGCGACGCGCCTCGCTTGGCGACCATGTATCCCGCGACGGGACTGTCGATACCTCCCGACAGCATCAGACACGCCTTGCCGTTCGTGCCGCGCGGCATCCCGCCCGCGCCGGGAATGATATCGTTATAGACGTATACGCGATCGCGCACCTCTACGTTAAACGTCCAGTCAGGATTAGTCACATCCACGCGCAGCGACGGGTTCGCCTGCAGCATAAGATGGCCCAACTCGCGGTTGATCTCCTGCGAATCGGGCTGGAAGCGTTTGTCCGAACGGCGCGCCTTTACCTTGAACGAACCGGCTCTGGTGCGCGCGGTCTCTTCGGCGAACGCAATGATTGCAGCGTAATCCTTCGGCAATTCCGCCGCAACACTCAGCGAGTGTATGCCGAACATCCGCTGCACGCGCTTGACTGTGGCGTCGACGTCAGACATGCCTCCAACATAAATGTGCCCGTCCGACAACCAAGCCTCGCCGCCGAACGGCCGTACAGCCTCGCGAATCTGACCGAGCATCTTATTCATGAAGAACGAACGGTTCTGCCCTTTTAAATATATCTCACCATAACGGATAAGCAACGTCTTTCGCGAACGCGGCGCGACGGTCGATTCATCGGACATGCAAGCCTCCATGCGGATTGTGATTGAATATTAACAACGCGAACAATATAACTATCTCCTCCGGTACGGATAGATCGCCCGATGCGCCCTGACGATCGCTTCCGCCGCCTGATCCATATCCGATTCCGCGCTCCATGGAGATAGGCTGACGCGTATCGAGCGATCGGCGCGTTCCTGCGGTATGCCCATCGACGAAAAACCCACGCTGCGCGTTTTCTTCCTGGATGAGCAAGCCGACCCGGTGCCGACATAAACCCCTTCGCGCTCTAGCGCATGCACGAGAACCTCGCCGCCGATGCCCGGCGTGGATATATTCAGGATGTGAGGCGCGGCGCGGCCGGACTCGGGATCGGGTCCGTTTATCTGTATGTCGGGGATTGAGTCGCGCAATATCCGCAGAAACCGCGTCTTGTTGTCGCACAGTTTCACGGGGATATCGAATCCACAATCGTCGAACGCTGTCATCGCCGCGCGCAGTCCCGCGATTCCGGGTACGTTCTCCGTGCCGGAACGCAGCCCGCCCTCCTGACCGCCGCCGAACGAACGCGGATTTAGTCGGACGCGCTTGTCGATAGCCAGCGCGCCTACACCCTTGGGCCCGTGAATCTTGTGCGCGCTGATGGATATTATGTCGACGCCACGAGGCGGAGCTTGCGTCCTCAAGAATCCCTGCACAGCGTCGGAGAACAGCAACGCCGACGGGCATAACCGATCCCGCATGTCGGCTATCTCCCTCAACGGCATTATCGCGCCAGTCTCGTTTGATACCGCCATCACGGCGATCAGCGCGGCGTCATGATCTAGCATCGATTCCAGCGCGCTCAGATCGACGAGCCCCTCCGGCGTGAGCGGGATTATCTTTACCGTGTGACCGCGCGATTCCAGCGCGGCGCGCTGTTCCAGCACCGCCGCGTGTTCCGCCGCCGAGAACAGGAATGTTCCGGGCCTGCGCAATCGATCCGCCGCGCCCTGCACGGCCAGGTTGTCCGACTCCGTGCCGCCGGACGTGAACACAATCCGATCCGCGTCCAGCCGCGTCCGCAGCGCCTCGCGGCACGCAGAAACAATCTGTTCCGCATCGATAGCCGGACGGTACAGAGCGGATGGATTCCAGTCGGATTCGCGCATCACGCGCGACATCTCGTCAATTACACTCGGCAGCGTCGGCGCGGTGGCGCTGTTGTCCAGGTATATCATTACTATATCGTTCCCCTATCGTTACCCCTGGAACGCGCCGCGCTGGGCGTATGTCTTGAACATCGAAACCAGCTGCTCGGTCGGTTCGATGACGATGATGCGCTTCTTGCCGTCCTTGTTGTAGTAGAAATAGAAAAGGTTTCCGTCGCGGTTCAGGAACCAGTTGGTCTTTTCAACGCCAGGCATCGTCACGTAACGCTGGAAGCTAGAGTGCGCGACGTGTCCCATCACCTCGACGTTCTTGATCGTCATGCTGCCCAGGTTCTTGCGCTTCTTATTGCCCAGCACACGCGCGAAGTCCAGCTCGCCGTTCGTGAACGAATACTCGTACTCGGTGCGCAGCGTATCGCGCTTCCAGAATATCAGGAACGCCAGTCCGCCCGTTACGACCATCATAACGAGGCTCTGCACGCTGAAGCCCGCTCCCAGCGTCGAGAACATCATCGCCGCTATCAGAGCGAGAACGACCATCAGCACAGTCGCGGCCGCGTAAGCCACGCTATTCAGCCCGCGATTCTTCTTAGCCACTATCTCTTCACGAAAATTATCCACCCGCACAGCCCTCCGCCTATCGTTGTTTTGCCGCTGCTTATCGCCGTTTATTTCGACGCTTTGACGTATTATAGCATAATGAATGGGTTTGTGTCGATCGTTCGTTCATTATATGGGAGGGGTTTTTTGCAGGATTCTTAAAGGTTCACACAGAATCCTACATTCATGCCCTTACGCGCGAGATCGCCGCGCGGCGCATCCCAGAGCGGGAGGATTAACAATAATGAAGTGCCCGAACTGCGGACATTGGAACCGCGACGCGTTCCCGCGCTGTTTCCGCTGCGGAACGCCGCTGTCCGACGAACGATTATATAATGACGGCGCGGACGCGCGGTGGGTGCGGCAGCTCGCCGCGTCCGACGTCCAGCCCGCGGCAGCGCTGGACGAGACACGCCCGTTCGGCTCCGCTTACGATCCGGGAGAGCCGCCGCTCGCATCCGAGATGCTGGAGCTAAAACGCCGCCGCCTCAAGGGTGAGGAACAGCTGAACCGTATGCGGCGCGACGCGGCGCGGGAAGATATGGCGGCGAACGGCGGCGCGTCGACTTACGAGGGCGATGAAGACTCTCCGTCCTCCAGCTGGATAGTCGAGGAAATCCTACCCATTCCGGTGGAGGAACCTTATTATGACGCGGAACCGCCGGTTCCGACGGCGCCCAAGAAGAACCGCCGCGCGCTACATATCGCGGGTCGAGTACCGGGTACGTGGCGGCGCGCGCAGCATGTTGAACCCGCCCACCCCGACGCGGCCACCGCGCTGCTGAACCCGCTGCGCGAACACGGGTTGTTCGATGAATACGACGACGCGCCGGACGAAGACGCGGAAGACGGCTTCCTGGCGATGGCGCCTTCATACGGCGCGACCCGCCTGATAGACATGGACGTGCCGCGCATAGAGCCGGAAACGCACGCTATAGCTCTGACGCGAACCCAAGGCGGATCGAGACCGCATGCGAGAGGGGCGTTCGCCGCAGCAGTATGGGCGCTGCGCATATGCATAGCGGCGGTGCTCGCAGTCGCGGCGTACTTCGCGGTCACGGTGTTCCTGATACCGAATGTCGACAGGCCGACGTCAACCGACGTGGCGTACCGCGTCGAGGCGCGGGAGGTGCAGGGATTGCCCGGCCACGTGATACAGATCCCCGGCCAAGAGGGAGAGAAGATCGTCATACGCGAGCTGGCGCACACCTATACGGTCATCAACAGCTATGCCACGGTATCGCTGCCGGACTACGCGTTCTACGAGCGGCAGGGCGCGGTCGACGAACTGGGCGAGACCGCGCGCATTACGCTGAATCCATCGCTTGAGGGATCAAAGGCGATGCCGCCCATCGAGTTTGACGTGGCCGTGCCGCTGTCACAGGCCGCGCTGCTTCTGCCCAAAGCCTCGTGGACGCAGGTATCCACCGCCATCGGTACTATCCAGCTGCAGGTGGAGCCGGGCAGCAAGGTGCTCATCGGCGACCGTGACGCGCCCGACGCGATGCAGGACGTATCCGACACGATGGACGACAATGGCCTGCTGACCGCGACTATCCCGGTGCAGGACAAGGGCGCGAACGATATCTCCATACTGGTCACGGCGCCGCACGCGCGAACCAACGAGCTGTCGCTGACGTTCTTTCGGCAGAAGATGGAGATCACGCTGACGCTCAAGGAGGATACAGGCGTCCGTTCCGTGAAGAAGACCAACGACTATGAACTGACCGGCTACACCAAGCCTGGCGCGACGATCATGGTCGAGACCCCTCACACCGACCTGTCGGTCAGCCCGGACGGGGTGTTCAAGTTTACCGCGCTGTTAACCGAGATGGGCGACAATACGATCGTCATGCGCGCGTCGTACCCGGATCTGCCGGATTCCGTGCTTGAGCACACGATATACTACATGATCCCGGCCTCCGAATACTCCAAGAAAGCATGGGCACTGTCAGCAAAGGATTACCAGGAATTGCTGACGAATATCCACATGCGCATCGGCCAGATATACCTGTGCAAGGGCAGGGTCGTGCGCGTGTACTCCGAAAGCCCGCAGATTGTCATAATGGATACCGGATCGAACGGCGCGGAGCAGTTGATCATGCTAGAGAACAAATCTTCCGACACATGGAAGCTGGGCGAGTCATACCGCATCTATGCCGACGTAAGCGGGATGTACGACGACATTCCCAGGATGATGGGCAGATATACCTATTACGATTGACGTGAAAGACCTTCCCGCGCCACCCGCTGCGGCTGGACGACGAATGCCGACAATACCGTCATGAACGCGAATAAGTAGATATCGCGCGATAAACACGCGCGGGCAGGATCAGTTCCTGCCCGCGTTTGTTCTGGGATGATTTTTTAGTTAATCCAGCTCAATCTGCTTGCCGGTTCTAGCCGACTCGAACGCCGCCAGGATCGCCGCTAGGGTTTTGCGCACCTGCCATGGCTGGACGATCAATTCCGCCTTGCCTTCGACTACATCCGCAATGTTCGCGTAGTATTCCGTCCACTTCCCCTGCGGATCGGGCAGTTCGTGCTCTACCTTTACCTCTACCGGGCGAGGCGCGAACGTGCGCGTTGGCCCGGCCGCCGTCATCACTATCTCCGGCTCGTTCTCAATCGCGCTGTTCAGCGTCACATACGCGCCGTTCCTGCTGAAGTCATTTATATACGCCGTGCCTTCGTCGCCCAGTATCATCCAGCGCGGCAGTTCCTTAAGCACGAACGTTCCTATCTCCACCTGATAGTATCCTCCGCTCTTTCTGTCGAATATCAGGTTGAAGTAGTCCTCTACCTCCTCTGTCTTGACGTGCGCGGTGTGGCACGTCACCGACTTAAGGTCGTCGTATCCGCAGATCTGATACGCCTGATCGATAAAGTGCACGCCCCAGTCCAGCAGCATCCCGCCTCCATGCTTCTTTTCGCCGCGCCAACCATGCATCGCCCCTCCGGAGCCGTGCAGCCTGCTCTGTATCGCGTATACATTGCCCAGCTTGCCGCTGCCGATTATTTCCTTGGCTATCTGGAAGTCCGTGTCCCATCGCCTGTTCTGGTGAACCGAGAACATCCGGTTATTCTTCTTCGCCGTATCGATCATCTTGTCCAGTTCGGCCAGGCTCATTGCCACGGGTTTCTCGCAGATAGTATGCTTGCCCGCGTTCAGCGCGGCGCATACCAGCTCGCAGTGCACGTCGTTGGGCGTGGCCACCAGCGTCACGTTCACCTCGTCATCCGCCAGGAACGCGTCCAGCGTGTCGTAGCCCTTCAGCCCCTTCTCCTTGGCCGCCGCTACGCGCTCCGGGTCGATATCATACGCCGCTACCACCTCTACGCCCGGGATATTCACCGCGTTTGAGTGGTGCCATCCGGCCATGCCGCCGTAGCCTATGATCCCCAGTTTGATTGGCATTGTACAACCCCTCCTAGTTATATTGTTATCTCATAACAATCCATTATTATTCCGACGGTATTATACACGAATAGGCGTCGGGCGTACAGTGTGCGGCGATGGGCGACAGCAATTCCAAATTTGGGATTGCTGTCGACTTCGGGGAACCCCCCCCCCTCTGTCGCTGCGGCGACATCTCCCCCTAGGGGGGCGATGAGGGTTGTCGATTACGTTACGAGACAGACTATCGGAGCACAACCGGCTGGCTGAAACCGACGGATTGTGTGTCACGATGGTCCAGGCGAAGCCTGGTCAGGATTCGAAAGGGCGGATAGCGCGGCGCATCCGCGCCTTCGGGAGGGGGACTGACGTCCCCCTCCCGACCTCCCCCGGGCTTGGAACGGGAGAGCGGGGAATCGGTTGCGTTACGAGATAGACTATCGGAGCACAATCGGCAGTCCGAAGCCGATGGATTGTGCGCAAACGATGGTCCAGGCGAAGCCTGGTCAGGATTCGAAAGGGCGGATAGCCCTTCGCAGGGTCCGGGACAG
>JAISBH010000151.1 GCA_031266295.1 Oscillospiraceae bacterium
CCTAGCGCGTGAATAGTACAGTATTAGTATAGCGGACTACGCAGGCTCTGTCAACAACTTTTCGGACGGATAGTACGCCAAATTAGTGTGGGATTTTTTGGAGGTTTTGTAGTAAGGTATAAACATAGCAAAGGCGGTCACAAGACCGCCTTATCTAATAAAATCAATGTCCATCAAACGTTTTCATATGATATGCTTATTACAATAGCATACCACCCGTGAAAATTCTTAGCGACACGACGTATATCAGATTACCAGGCCTGAAGCCTTCATCCCTTCAGAAACCTATCCATCCATTCCGTAATCTCCTTCAACCGCCTAACCCGGTTCTTCGGCTTCCCAGACCGCGACAACTCATGATTCTCCCCCTTGAATATCACCAGTTTGGCGGGTACATCCATAACCTTGAGCGCGTAGTACAGCTGCAGCCCCTCGGCCAGCGGGCAGCGGTAATCCTCGTCGCTGTGCAGAACCAGGGTGGGCGTCTTAAACGCGGTTGCGTACTTGATTGGCGAGGCGCGCCAGAATTCTTCCGGATTGGTCCAGGGGGTGCCGCCCATCTGATCGCTGCCGAAGGTGTGACCGATATCGCTGATGTTGGCGAAACTCAGCCAGCTGGCGATCGACCTCTGCGTCGCCGCCGCCTTGAACCGGTCGGTATGCCCAATGATCCAATTGGTCATGAAGCCGCCATACGAACCGCCGGTAACGCCTAAACGCTCCGGATCGATGGCGGGATACTTCAAAAGCGCGGCGTCGACAAAACCCATTATGTCATCATAATCGATCGTGCCGTACTTGGCGCGCAGGTCGGCAAACTCATCGCCGCGACCGTCTCCGCCGGTCGGGTTGCAGAACATCACCGCGTAACCCTGCCCACTCCAATACTGCATCTCGTGGAAGAACACCGAGCCATAGACCGTCTTCGGGCCGCCGTGAATGTCGAGGATCGCGGGCGCTTTGCCGTCCGCTGGCCACTCGACCGGTGGTATCACCCAACCATGGATCTCAACGCCATTTTTATTCATAAAATATAACGGTTCAGGCGTTGGCAATGTATAATTGGATAATAGTTCTCCGTTGAGGTCACTGAGACGATTCTCGCTTCCATCGAGCGACACCTCATATATATCGGACAACCCATTGCCGCGCATCGCGACAGCAGCGTAACCGTCGCGCCAAGGTATAAACTCCGCGACCAGACCTGGCTGCGCAGTAATCTGGCGAATGCTCTTCGCGGACAGATCGTACGCCTCAATGTGGCTGTCGTCGACGATCGTGCTAAGGAACGCGATCTCCCCGTGTGCCGACACCAGACCGCTGTTGACGCTGCCCAGCTTACTGTCGCTGCCAACGCTGTTGCCGTAGTTGTATGCGGCGTCGGGGGACTGATCCAGCGTTTCGTGAGTGCCGTCGGCGTTGACGCGGGTCAGACGTGGATTCGCGTGATCGCCGTGCGGGCCGCCGGGCGCCGTGAACGTGTAGTATATCAACCCATCGGGACCGTAACCGCTATCCCCGACATAGCCTTCCGCCACACCGTGAACGGTGCGGACGGTCTTGGTGGGGACGTCCAACTCCATCAACGTGTCGAAACGAGGCGCTTTGTCCCTGTAAACCTGCTGCGTAAACAGCGCCTTCGTTCGCGCCGCGTTCAGTGACGGTTTACCCGCGTTCGCATACGAATCGGTGAGCAAAACCGATTCGCTTCCGTTCCATAGATACAGCGCGGTACGCTTGCCGCTCAGCAGCCCTTGCCCATTAAACCAGAACGGCAGCTCGTCAATGACTGTCACGGACTCGTCGAGTTCCTTGCGGGCGTTCAATGCCTTGCCAATGTCGCCGCCGTTTTCGTCCAGCAGCGCGTTCAGCCGATGATCTAAAACAGCGCGGAACAGAGCCTTGTTATCAGGCAGCCACTCTATATCCAATACCTTGTACGGCAGCCGCAGTATCTCTCGCGCTTCACCTCCGCCGTATGGCAGACATTGGAACACGGTCAGCGGCACGCCGCGCTTAATATCCGCCTTGTCCTTCTCCGACCGCGCTGACGCGAACACTATCCCGCACTTCGTCAGCGCGTAGTCCTGCACGTCCTGAGAGGATGTTAGCTGGATGGGTTTGCCATCCGACAAGCGATAAACTTCGCTGTCATAAACGTTGCGTTCCATATCGCCGCGCTTGCCAATGAAGTACAGCGTGTCGTCAAGGGATTTCAGGTGGGACGGGTATAGGCATTTGGCGAAAAAATCCAGGGTAATGCGTTCCGGCATAATTACCTCCACATGACTGCGGTCGGCGCGAAGCGGGACCGTATCGGCTTCCTGTATTATCGAGAACTCAAGGGATAATGGCACGCCACGCAATGCCCATCCCCCGCATCGGTCAATTCCGGCTTGACCGCCTTGCAAATGTCAAGCGCGATTGGGCAGCGCGTATGAAACGCACAGCCAGCGGGCGGGTTGAATGCGCTAGGCACCTCGCCTTGCAGCGGCGGTTTGATCCGACCTTGACCAGGCATACCTGATGGCACAGCCGACAACAGCGATCGGGTGTATGGGTGCAGCGGTGTACGATAGACGGCGGCGGTCGGACCGGTCTCCACCAACACTCCTAGATACATCACGCCGATTAGCGTACTGAAACGGCGGATCACGCCCAGGTCGTGAGATATGAACAGGTATGTCAGCTGCAGCTGCTCCTGAAGATCGACCAGCAGGTTCAGTATCTGCGCCTGGATCGAAACGTCGAGCGCGGCGATCGGTTCGTCGGCGACGAGGAATTTCGGCTTCAGCGCAAGCGCGCGAGCGATACAGATACGCTGCCGCTGACCGCCGGAGAATTCATGCGGATAACGCCGCAGGCAATCCGATTCCATGCCGCACAGTTTCAGCGTTTCGGCGGCAATGTCAAGCGCGGCTGAACCGGACGCAAGACTGTGCTTTCGCACCCCTTCCGATACGATCGATCCGACATTCATCAGCGGGTCGAGCGACGCGAACGGATCCTGAAACACGATCTGCATATGCCGACGCAACGGGAGCATCTCGCGCGGCGGGAGCGACTTGCGAGCGTGCGCCTCGACGATCAAGTTATCTTCAAAGTAGACCGTCCCCTCCGTCGGTTCTATCAGCCCCAGTATCAGCCGCCCCGTGGTAGACTTGCCGCACCCACTCTCGCCCACCAACCCGAACGCGCTGCCCTGCGGTATCTCGAACGACACGTCGCTGACGGCCTTCAAGAACCGCTTCTTCCGGCCCAGAAATCCGCCGCCATGCGGGAAGGATTTGGACAGATGAGCCGCTTTAATAAGATGGCGCGACGGTGATGTATAGAATTGGGCTGAGGCGGGGTTTGTAGGCATAACGATGCGCCACCTTTCTGCGGGTTGCCGGGGAGGCCGACGGGGATGGGGCGGGAGGATAGAAGCGTGATACTGGAACGGGATACCAATGATCACCCCTACCGTGATCATCCATGCGTGTGTTTGACGACGTTATACTATCTCCTTCGCGCGGATGCAGCGAACCAGATGGCTTTCGCCGTTGTCGGTCAGTTCCGGCACGCTGCGCTGGCAGCGGCTGTCGCAATACTGGCAGCGCGGGCCAAAACTGCAACCCTCAGGCAATTGATCCGGAGATGGGACGTTACCTTGTATGCTGGGAAGGTGGCGGTCTACCGATGAGTCGGAGTCGTCCAGGCGTGTGCGCGAGGCCAAGAGACCGCGCGTGTAGGGGTGAAGGGGGTTCGCGTATAGTTCAGCCGTCGAACCCTGTTCGACGACGCGGCCAGCGTACATTACCGCGACGCGGTCAGCCATCTGCGCGATTACGCCAAGGTCGTGCGATATGAACAATATCGCTGTTCCTAGCTCGTTTTGCAGCTCTTGGAGCAAGGCCAACACCTGCGATTGAACAGTTACGTCCAGAGCCGTCGTCGGTTCGTCGGCTATCAGCAATACGGGCTTGCAGCACAGCGCGGAGGCGATCATCGCGCGCTGGC
>JAISBH010000042.1 GCA_031266295.1 Oscillospiraceae bacterium
TTGGCCGTGTCTGATAGCTCCTTAATCTCGACCAGCACCTCCTCGGCGCGTTCCAACCGCGATCCTGCTTTGCGCAGTTCATCCAGAGTCATGCGGCTGCGGTCGAGGCTGATTTTCGCTTCGTCGCGCTTATCGCGCAGAGCCTTCGTTTCGTGGGCAATGACGTCCATCTGGGTTCTGAGACGATCGATGTCGGGACAGGTCAGGCCGGCGGTCTCCGAATCCAAACGATGTATGTCGCGGGTGAGCCGATCGACCGATTTGTTGTGATTATCGATTCGCAAGGTGATATCCTTGAGCTGCGCTTCACCGACGAGAGCGGCTGTGTATTCATCCTCATCCGCGAAGTTATGCTCAAAGAGGGCGGCTTCGAACGCCGACCGCGATTCGTCGCGCTGGCAAGACGCGTTCGCCAGCTGCTTCTCCCGCTCGCCAAACAACGTCGTCGATGCGCTGAGCGCGACGTCTGCCTTCGACTTTCCGGCTTGAGCGGCGTCCCGCTGCTTAACGATCCTCTTCAACAGCGACTCCGACTCGGCCAGCCGTTTTGCTGAATCATCCGACGCGCGTTTAACGGACGAGCGTAATGCCGACAGAATGGTCGACGCGGACTCGCCGGTTTCGCCGTCCAGTATGTCAGCGGCATCCCGAGCGAACTGCGCGCCAAGCATGTCCGCCTCGGCTTTGAGCGTGTTCCGCCTGGGCGTCAGTTCTTCCCGCTTCCGGGTTGCGCCGTCCCATGCAATCTTCAGTTTATCCAACGCCTTTTCTTCCAGTTGTATCTGTCTGGCTTGATCGTCGACCGAGCGGCGCGTCTTTGCGATCAGGTTGCCGACTACATCCCCTGCGTTCAGCCAGCTGATATCCGAAGCGTATGACGACATATCCTTCAGGAATCGCGACTTAAGCGTTTCAACCTCCGTCAGCCTTGCTTTGCAGTCGGCTGACTGACGGTCGCGAGCATCGCGCGCTTGATCCGTCACGCCGCGCTGCTTCTTGACCATCGCTTCGGTGACGTTTTCGTCGGGCACACGCGCTGGCGATGGATGGAACGTGGAACCGCACACGGGACACGGAGCGTCATCTTTCAAACTCAGTGCCAGCAAACCGGCTTGCTCGCGAAGGAATATCTCCTCCGCGCGCCTCAAGCGGCTGTCAGCGTCATTGAACTGCTTGCTTATTGTTTCATATGCAGTCTGCGCCTTGCACAGCGCCGCTTGCTTTTCCGCTATACTGTTGTAATCGTTCAGCAGCGCGGACAGCGTTTGCAGCAGTTCGCTGTCGCGTTTCAGCGATTGCCGACGAATCTCCAGCGCGGATTGAGCATCCTGCAGCGGGGGCAACGCGCGGATCGTCTTGTCCAATCCCTCTATTTCGACGACGATTACGCCCAGCTGCCACTTCTTGCGATCAATGTCGAGATTCTTGGAATACAGACCGTCCAATCTCCTGAAATGATCGGCGGCTTGCTGGGATTCAACCCTTAGCCCGTCGCGCCGCGCTTGAGCGTCATCGACCGACGGAACGGCGGCGAGGATCCGCGTCGATTCTTCCGCCTTCGCGCGCGACGTCGTCAACGATTCAAGCGCGCTAGCGTGGTCGACCCTAGCGCCGTCCAGTCGTTTTACCACGCGGTTGTATTCGTCGGCAAGCGGTTTCACGCGTCGCAGCGCAACCTCACTCTGCACGCGCCTGTCAGCCAGCGCGGCGATTTCATCCGCCTTCGACAAATAAACCTCAAGGGATTGTTTGAATTGCGCAAGGCTCGCGAACTTCCGCGCCAGTTCGCCGCCGACGGCTAATTCCGCCGCCAACCGCTGCTCCTCCTTGCCGTTTTCAGCCAACCGCGCGTCAGCGTCCGCGACGCAAGCGCCTGCCTGCGCGATCCTTTCCCCCAGCTCGATGAAATACTCAGCGCGCTGGGCGGGTTTAATCCCGTGTTTGTCGAATTCACGCTTGATGGCGGCGTGTTCGTCGTCGGCCTCCTTGAGCTTTTCTTTAAGTGCGGTCTGGAACTGCCGGAACGAGTTAGTGCCAAATATACTGCGCAGGATATCGACGCGCTTTCCCGTGTCGCTCTGCAGAAACCGCAAGAAATCGTTCTGCGCTATCATCACTATCTGTGAGAACTGATCGTGGTTCAGCCCGATGATCTCAAGGATTTTTTGTTTGACCTCGGAATCGCGGGTAATCGGCTCGTGATCCGGCGCGATGAGCTCCACGCTTGCCGTATAATAAACCTCGTCGTTCTTCCGGAGATGAGGCGTGATGACGCGGCGAATGCCGTACATTTTCCCGCCTACGGAAAAATCCAGAGCGACCGTCGTTTTCGCGCGCCTTTCGGCATAATCGCTGTGCATCATCCGGTTGTCGCTGCGTGCGCCGCAGCTAGCCTCGCCGAACAGGGCGAACGATATCGCATCGAATATAGTGGTCTTGCCCGCTCCCGTCTCGCCGGTGATCAGGTACAGGCCGTTATCGCCCAGCGCGGAGAAGTCTATCGTCTCTACGCCCGCGAACGAACCAAACGCATTCATCGTCAGCTTAATCGGTTTCATTGTACTTCACCCGCTTCCAATAGTTCGCGCACAATCCGCGATTGCGTATCGCTCATCGCGCGGCCGCTGAACTGCAGAAAAAACTCGCTGAACAGATCGTACGGCGACGACGCAGCCAGCGCGTCTCCCTCAGGCGTCGCAGCGGCGAACATGGCCCGCGCTCGGGCGTTATCCGATTCCATCGACATCACGTTGGGATACGCAGCGCGTATCTTATCCATCGGGTCGATGATCTCGCCGTCGTCAGTGAGGATAACATGTATGTAATCGTACTTATCGCCCTGCGAAACGACGCTTTCATCCAACAGGTCGCTGATGCGTCCCTTTATCACACGCATATCATGCCTCGGCTTCAGGGGCAGCACGGATATAGCGACGTCGCCTTTTTGCCTGATCTCTACGATGGTTATGGTTTTTTCGCGCCGCCATTCGCTGAATGAATACTTAAGCGGCGAACCCGCGTACCGGATGCTGTCCTTGCCAACATTCTGCGCCATGTGCAAATGTCCAAGCGCGGCGTAATCAAACCCGCTTATCAGGCTTGCGTCGATAGCGTCCAAGCCGCCGACGGGATTCATCTCTGAGTCCGCGCGCAGCGGTTCAATGCCCACAGACATAAAGAACTGATGGGATACGAGCACGTTGCGCCGACTGTAATCAATATCGCCCCTGCTCAACACAGCGTCAAACGCGTCAGAGTAGCTCTCTATATGTATATGATCCGCACCGACGTCGGAGCGCAGGAACGCGGGCTTAATGAACGGCATCAGCCAGAAGCATACATCGCCGTACTCATCCTCCAACGGGACGCGTAGAGGCGCGTCGCTGCGTGTCCCACACAGGTATAAACGCCTGTCCCGCAGCAAGCGGCTCGCGAACGACAGGCGTTCCGGCGAATCATGGTTGCCCGAAACCAGCATCACCGTTACTCCGGTTTCAGCCAGATCTGTCAGAAACTCGTCGAACAGCACAACCGCATCCGCGCCAGGCACCGGGCGATCGTAGACGTCCCCCGCAATCAGCACGGCATCAGGCTTTTCCGCGCGGATGCATTCAACGATCTGGCTGAATATATACTTCTGCTCGTCGAGCATGGCAAAGCCGTTCACGACTTTACCAACATGCAAGTCGGCAAGGTGGAGAAACTTCATACGACCAACCTCGTTCTAACCCATTTTAACCCTTTATAAAACCCTTTTAGAAAGGCGGCTCCGACGCCAGCGGCGACGGAGCGAGAATCCTATCGACCGGCGGCTCTCTACACGAACACTGCCGTTCGCGCCTTTCTGTTAGTGAAATCCCACGGCTCGTGAATCTTCGGCACATCCTGTATCAATCGCTGCGTATAATCCGCCTTAGGGCGCAGTATCACGTCGTCCGCGCCGCCGAACTCCACTATCTTGCCGCGCTCCATTATGTACACTGTGTCGCTGACGTAATACGCCAGGCCAATGTCATGAGTGACGAATATGATCGTCATGCCAATGTCCTTGCGCAGGTTCAGCAGCATATCAAGTATCGTCGCGCGGGAACATGCGTCAATCATGCTCGTCGGCTCGTCGGCCAGCAATATACTGGGCTGCAGCAGGAATATCCGCGCTATCATCAGCCTTTGCATCTGTCCGCCCGACAGCTCGAACGGATACTTGTTCGTCAGTTCTTCATACTTCAGGTTGACGAACGAGCAGGCCTCGGCCATCATCTCGACCTTTTTCTTTTTAGGCAGGCCCTTGCCGCCGCGCATATTGATGCAGTCCAGCAGAACCGCGTCGATCTTGTGAAATATGTTGTACGACGAGAACGGATCCTGGAATATCGCCTGGATCCCACGCCAGTAATCGTGTTTCTTCTTGCGCGAGGATATGTCGCGCTTCTGTCCCATGAAATATATGTCGCCCTCTGTCACGCTGGTTAACCCCAGCAGCATCTTCACCAGCGTCGTCTTGCCGCTGCCCGATTCGCCTACGATCGATATGACCTCGCTCTTTCGGAACTCAAAGTCCACATGATCCACCGCGACCGTCCTGCGTGCCCCCATGCCGAATATCTTCGTGACGCCCTTACCTGAAAGGCACAGCCCGCCTTGCGCTATACTATTCGTTAAAACTTGTTCAAGCATGAGCGTATACCTCCTTTAGCCGATCTTCGGAATATATGCAGCGATAGCCGCGCCCCCCGCCGATTGTCGAGAACGCTATATCCGACGCGCAGCATTGAGGCGAGGCGAACTTACACCGCTCGGCGAAACGGCAGCCGTCCGGCGGGTTCTTCAGGTTAGGCGGCGTGCCGGGAATCGCCTCCAGCTTCTGGTCGCGAGTACCGGCCTCGGGCACGATTATCGAGTGCATCAACCCGCGCGAGTATGGATGAATCGGGTCGAACACGGTCTGTTCAGCCGAGCCGGTCTCGACAAATTGTCCGGCGTACATGACCGCAATGTCGTCCGTCACGTTGTACAGCAGCGGCAGTTCATGCGTGATAAATATCATCGAGCGGATGAACCCGTCGTGCATCAGGTCGAATATCATCTTGATGACCATCTTCTGACTGGTAACGTCCAGCGCGGAGGACGGTTCGTCTGCGATCAATACCTTCGGCGAGAGGATCGTCGATATCGCGATAACCGTGCGCTGCTTCATGCCGCCGGAGAGTTCCACTGCGTGCTTATCAAGCACGTCGGCCGGCAGGTTCAGCACCTCGAAGCGCTGACGCGCCATGTCGCGTATATCCTTGCGCGTCTTGGACGGATCGTGCGCCTGAATGACGTCCTCAATGAAGCGGATTATCTTCTGGGTCGGGTTGAGCGCGTTCATCGCGGCCTGCGGGATGTACGCGATCTCGGTGCCCAATATATTCTTGCGCACATCGTCCGGCGTCATCGACGTGATCTCACGATCCTCTATCTTGATGCTGCCCGACATGTAGTGCAGCGGCGCGAAGTAGTATCCCATCAGGCTCAGCGCCAGCGTGGATTTACCGCAGCCGCTCTCACCCGCGATGCCCAGCGACTTGCCCTCCTCGACCTGGAAAGATACGCGGTCGACGGCGTACACATCCTCACGGAACCTCGTGATGTACTTGGTGGACAAATCCTTGACGTCCAGCATTATCTTTGCCATACGTCAACTCCTTAACTGCGGGTTGAACACCTGATCCAACCCTGTATTCATCAGGTTCAGCGAAAACGACACCAGCGCGATCATCAATATGACGGGGAAGTAGGCCCACCACGCGCCGTTCTGGTGCGCCGCATATGTCATGCCCCAGAACATCATAAGCCCCAGGGTTGGCGTCTCGGTGGTCTTCGGGCCCAGACCCAGCATGGACAGCTGCGCCTCCGCCAGTATGCCGGAGCATATCTGCAGAATCAGCGCCATCACCACGTAGGACGCTATATAGGGCAGTATGTCCGTGATCAGTATCCTGGGCAGCGAGTGGCCGGACAGCCGTGAGAGATTCACATGATCGCGGTTACGCAGCGACAGTGTCTGCGCGCGCACGGACCTGGTCGTCCATACCCACGACGTACAGCCTATTACCGCAGCGACCACCGTCGCGCCTCGCTGCTCCTGGCCTATGCTATATGAAATCAGTATCAGCAGCACAAACCCTGGTATCACCGTGAACAAGTTCGCGAAAAACATAATGATATCGTCCACGATACCGCCTACGAAGCCGGACACCAATCCCAATAAGAGTCCCAGCACGGTGGCGATAACCCCCGCTATCAACCCTATCTTCAGCGATACCCCCGTCGCGGCGAGCAGTTCCTTGAACGCGTCGCGGCCGAAGTTATCCGTGCCCAGCCACAGCTGACGCGTGTTTACAACCTCTGAAACGTTTATATACTGATTATCCTTTATCTGCGCGGTCTCGCGCATCTCGCCGGACTCAGGCTCTTCCGTATACACCCGCACGTCGAGCGATTCCAGCAACCCCGCCAGCACGGTATCGATCCTGGCGACGCTCTTTCGGAACGCGGAGGTCAGCCCTGCCGGTCTGGCGTCCGGGTCAT
Organism: Oscillospiraceae bacterium; assembly: GCA_031266295.1. Taxonomy (GTDB): domain Bacteria; phylum Bacillota; class Clostridia; order Christensenellales; family Aristaeellaceae; genus BNUH01. The sequence goes on from JAISBH010000042.1 coordinate 6,574, forward strand.
AGGTATTGTTCCACAGATTCAGCAGGTCGTTAAGGTCGTCGGTATTGACCGCCTCGTCGGGTATGCCGTACGCCACTAGCCACCGCTTCATGGATTCGCGGTCGGCCTGAGGCAGCTTCGCCTCGACGCGCTTGGCAGCGGCGCCGTCTAGACGCAGTGTGTATGTCGGCGCGGTCTCCACGGCGTCATACATGCTGATGTAAGTGCCGGGCTTGAAGAACGTGCCCAGCCCGATCATGTCCAGCGGACTTCCCTGATTAAACAGCGGGTATATCGAGACCGCGAAGAGTATTATCATGATCGTAATGAACCCGATCATGAAGTTCCTCGCGTGAAGTATCTGCCGCAACGTATTCTTCATGCGCTCACCCCCCCTTAATCCGACTGCGCGGCCTTGACGCGCGGATCGATTACGCCGTACAGCATCTCTATGGCAAATGACATGGTGAGCACCATAATCGTTATAATAAGTGTAACGCCCGATATCAACGGATAATCCGCGCTGGATATGCCGCTGAGTATGGTGGAGCCGAGTCCGGGATAGCTGAATATCGTCTCCGCGACGAGCGCGCCTCCGATCATCGTGCCGATCGACAACGCCAGCCCGGTGACCTGGGGCAGCATCGCGTTGCGGAACACGTAGCCCACCACCTTCATATCCTTTACCCCCAGGAAGCGGCTATACTTGACGTAGTCGGCGTTCAGCTCATATATCGACATGGATCGCATCCCGATGGCCTGACCGCCGATAGCGATCAGCACTATCGACCAGAACGGCATCTGGTAGTGAACGATCACCGACTTGATGAATCTCCAGCTGAAACTGGGCAGTAGATCATAGCTGTAGCCACCCGATATAGGTAGCCACTTCAGCGTAATGCCGAACACTACCAGCAGCGTCACCGCCAGACCGAACGCGGGCAGCCCTGATACGAACAGGCTGACAGGCACCAGCACCTTGTCGAATCCCTTGCGGATGTAGGCCGCCAGCGCACCCAGCAGGTTACCTATCATCCAGCCTACAAGTATGGCGGGCAGCTGCAGCGCTATCGTCCACACCACGCTCGCGGCGACGATATCGGTCACCTTGCGCGGGTACTGCTGGAATGAAACGCCCATATCGCCCTTAAGCAGGTTGCCTACATAGATGAGGAACTGCTTCCACATCGGTTGATCCGTGCCGAACTTGCGCGCGTATTCGCGGTATATCTGCATCACCGCGTTCTGGTTATTCATGCCCTCGGTGATGCGGTTGGTGATCGTCGCGATCGGGTCGGACGGCATCAGCCGCGGCAGCACGAAGTTCAGTATCACGGCCGCTATCAGCGTAATCACAAACCAGAGCAGCTTCTTAAGAAAGTACCTCTTGTAGCCTTTCATCAGGGATTCCCCCTCTTTATACTATACCGCTCAACGCGCGAAACCCGAACGCCTCCGCGCGTCTTTTGCCGCTCTCGACGGTTCGTTCAGCCCGCTTCATTCCTTAGTCTTAGCGGACGGCAAAAGCCCGTCGCGAACCCGCAGCGCGGTTCACGCGTCCAGCAGTATAATTCGCTTGATCGGCGCATTTCAATCCACGCCTCGCGCGAACGAGGCGAATTAAAAGCCCGGGATCGATCATTCAATCCCGGGCATGAACGTGGTTGGATTACGGATTGACCAGCTCCAGGTCGTAGAGCGCTCCGACGCCATAGCCGTCGGTGCAATCGTTCGGCGGGTAGCCGTGCGCGTCGCCCTCTTCGGGATAGCTGGTCCACACGGATTCATTAACGGTGTGGAACAGGCTCGGCCTGTACATCAGCTGGAATGAGGGGATATCGGTCAGGTAGATCTGAACCGCTTCGGTATACAGCGCCTTCAGTTCAGCTTCGTCGGTCGTCTGCGGAATGGCCGCGATGATCTCGTCGATACGAGGATTCACGTACTGACCCCAGTTGCCCGATCCGTTGTTCTGCTGGCCGATAAACTCGCCTGACATCGCGGCGCGAACCGAGTTCCACGGATAGGTCGGGCCGGAGCCGCCGATGGACTGCATGTAGATGGCGTACTGGGTCTGATCCGGGTTCTGGAACACGGCGTAGAATTCAGCGGCTTCTGGATAGAAAGTCGTGATCTCAATGCCGATCTCCTTGCCGGTGGCCGCGACTACTTCCATGGAAGCCTGCCAGTCGGACCAGCCGTTCGGGCAAACGGCGTTGAGGCTGATCTTTTCGCCGTTGTATTCGCGCCAGCCGTCCCCGTCGGAGTCCACGACGCCCGCTTCGTCAAGAAGCTTCTTCGCGCCTTCAATGTCCTTGCCGGCCCACTGCAGATCCTTGACAGCGTCATGATCATACACGGCCTGCTGACCCTCGGTGGTGTTGAACAGGGAACGCGGAATCTGGTCGAACGTGGCGGACTGATGCGTCATGGCGTTCGCGTTGATCTGGTCGTAATCTACCGCGATCGCGATAGCCTTGCGGACGGCCAGTTCATTCAGCACGGGGATGTTGTAGTTATAGATAGCCGAAGGCTGCACAAGACCCAGCTGATACGGCGGTTCGTCGATGTAGGTGGATATCGGCAGACCCTTCTCCAGCCACATCTTCTCTACGTCGCTGTTGAACTGCTGGGACACGTCGACCTCGCCCGCTTCCAGAGCGGCGCGGCCGGCGGCGTTATCCGCGTAGAATATGTGCGCCAGATACTTCGGCGTGGGCAGCTTGCCCCACAGCTCTACGCCCCAATAGCTATCGTCGCGCGCGAGGACGATCTTCGTCTCGTCCGTATAGTATCCGCCCGCGTAGGGTCCGGAGGCTACGATATCATACGCCGGATCGTTCTTGAACGTATCGGCGTCGCCGTTAGCCTTCGCATCCAGCGCGTCGATCCAGGCGGCGGAGGTGATGCGCAGCTGGCACAGCTGATTGGGCACTTCCAGCGGGTTGACGGGCTTGCCCTGATCATTCAGCGCGGCCTTGAACTCGACGGTGGCGTCGTCGACGGCGGTCACTTCACTGATGTAGGTGGAGCCGTTGATGCCGGTGCCGGTCTGATACTTTACGTGCGCGTTCCACACGGCGACTACGTCGTTAGCCGTCACGGGTTCGCCGTTGTTGAAGTGGGCGGCGGGATTGATCTTGACCGTGATGGCGGTCCCCTCCGCATTCCATTCGGGCTGGCCATCCGCGAGCAGCGGATAGAGCTGGCCGTCAAGATCGTTCCACATATACAACGTCTCAAAGTAAATTTCGCGGCTTGCGGCGGCGCCGCCGATTACCAGCGAGTTGTTCTGATTGGAACCAAAGATATTCCAAGACAGAACAGTACCCCACTGCTGTCCAGCGAAGTAGAGTGTTTCGTTACGCGGTAATTCCGTAGGAATTACCGCAGTAGCCGCAGCCGGGGCTGCGGCTACTGCGGTCAGCGCGAGCATCAGCGCAAGGAAAACTGATCCCTTCTTCTTTAGATGCACCTCCATTATACTGCGCTCACCTGCCGGTTCGGCGGATCAATACGACCAGTCTAACGAAATCGGTTTTGCATATATGTATTATACCATACTTGTACGTGGATTTCAATAGTTTTCAATAAATTTCGTCGGAAATCAACTCCGTCGGTTACTGTCCAGCAGGACATGATTCAAGTGCAGGAAGATGAGGAGGTAAAGATGTTAACGCCCTTCTTTTCAACCCCCACTCACAGCGCGAGGGAAAAAAGTGAAGATTCACAAGGTAAACGCAATGTATTTTTTCCGATTTCGACGCATTTATATATAGCTTATTATGGCTATCTGTGGTATAATAAAGCAGCTCTACAATCACCCAGCGGGGAGGCGATGGCGTGAACCTTAACGTGTCCAAGCATGGCGAGCGGGTCTACCTGCTGTTCGATTACCATAGTGAAGTCACGGACGCGTTGGGCGAGGCGTTCGGCGTTGACTTCACCCCCAGGCGCATGACATTAGACGCTATAAAAAAAGTCTCGGCAGCCACAAAATCGCCCCGATAAGCTATGCTTTCGGATCGTCAGTAGCGCTCGTTTTTC
>JAISBH010000061.1 GCA_031266295.1 Oscillospiraceae bacterium
TGTCTCGTAACGTAACCGACAACCCTCATCGCCCCCCTAGGGGGAGATGTCGCCGCAGCGACAGAGGGGGTTCCCCCAGGCGCCGAGGGCAGTCGTTAGGGAGATCGCAATTAAGCGTAAACGAGGTGATACCATGCCGAAGGTGTTGGTCGTCGAGGACGAATCGAAAATCGCTAGATTCCTTGAGTTGGAATTAACCCACGAAGGGTATCAGGTGAAGGCGGTGGGCGACGGTCGCTCCGGTCTGGCACAGGCCGCCGAATGGAAACCTGACGTGATGATACTGGATCTGATGCTGCCGGGATTGTCGGGCATCGAGGTCTGCCGCCGCCTCCGTCAATCGGAGAAAGAATTGCGGCTGCCGATACTCATGCTCACCGCGAAGGACGACATATCCGACAAGGTGATGGGCCTGGACATGGGCGCGGACGATTACATGACCAAGCCCTTCGCGATAGAGGAACTGCTGGCACGGATGCGGGTGATGCTGGCCAGAAGCGCGCGCGGCAGAACTCCGCCCGATGAAACACTCTCGGCGGGCACGCTGACGCTGACCCCGCGCAGTCACGAGGCCTCGCTGAACGGAACCCTGCTCTCGCTGACCAAGAAGGAATACGACCTGCTGCTGTGCCTGATGCGCCACGCGCAGGAGGCGCTCACCCGCGATTTTCTGCTGGAAAACGTATGGGGCTACTCTTACGACGGCGACAACAACGTGGTCGACGTATACGTGCGCTACCTGCGCAACAAGATCGAAACGATCAAGGGCGAACGGTATATCCACACAATTCGCGGCGTCGGATATATGTTCCGGTTTGAGCAGGAGTAACTATGAGTAAGGACGCAGCCGCCGTGCGCGACGATACGGCCCGCCAGATCAAAGAACGGAAGCGTAAAGCGTACAAAGACGCTAAGCGCAAACCGCGCAAAGACGCTAAGCGCAAGCCGCGCGAATCCGACAGCCGCACAGCCGTCGATCGGGATGTGTACGCGCCGGAAACGGCATTCAACAACCTAAGCGCGTCCGTGCATCGCGTATCGGCGCACGCTGCAGGTTCGCTGCGACTCTCAATAAAGCTGCGTATCGCGCTGGCTCATGTGCTGCTGCTGGGACGCAAGGTGTTTTCGGCAGCGTTACTCATTATCATTGCCGTAGCTTGGTCGCATTGGGGCATGTATCAGGCGCGATATAACGAGGGATTGACTGCCATTGAGACGATGGATCTTGATGCGAACGATCCGGTTTATTCACCCGCGCCGGGCGTTGAGGCGGCCTGGGAGGGTTATGAAGCCCAGGAGCCGTCTGATGATGAGTCCAGCGACGGCGACAGTGGTTGGCATATGTCGGACCTGTACAGCAGGCGGGAAAATACTCGCAGGCTGTCGCTGCCCAACGGATGGGGCGTGGAGTGGCGCACGGTGGATAACGATCCCGAGCGACCAGAGCGGCCGGACATATTCGTCATACGCGCAAGCGGCGGTTATATGATCCGACTGGATATCCGCGAATCGACGGTGATTCTGTTGTGGTGTGGGTTTGCTCTGGCGGTGTATTGGGTGGTGATGACGCTGGCCATACTGCGAGAGGGGCAGGGCGTAAGCGCGCGGCTGCTCGCGCCGATCACCCATATATCGAACACGGCGGAGCAGTTGTCAGAGCAGAATCTTTCCATGAGGATCAACGTCGCGGGAACGCAGAATGAGCTGCGCAATCTCGCCATGATGGTCAATGGGATGCTGGATCGTATTGAATCCGCGTACAATCGTCAGAAGCAATTTGTCTCGGACGCGTCGCACGAGCTGAGAACGCCTATAGCGGTTGTTCAGGGTTACGCTGACTTGCTGGCACGGTGGGGTAAGGACGCGCCTGACGTACGCGACGAGTCCATCCAGGCCATACAGAACGAGACGCGCTCAATGAAGGAACTGGTCGAGAACCTGCTGTATCTCGCCCGCCATGACAAGGGGACGCTGAAACTGAATCCAGAGCCGTTTTCAGCGGTCGAATTGGTTCAGGAGACCGTTCGCGAAACCGCATTGATCGCAAGCGATCATCACATCGAAAGCGGCGGGTTGGAGGACTGCACTCTGATTGCGGATCGCTCCGCGATCAAGCAGGCGCTGCGCATATTCGTTGACAACGCGGTCAAGTACACCCCGGCGGGCGGGTATGTGTCGCTGTCGTGCTGGGTTGAAAACAGGCAATGCGCGATAACTGTGCGCGACACGGGTGCGGGCATCAGCAAGCAGGATCTGCCGCGTATATTCGACAGGTTTTATAGGGCCGACACCGCACGCAACATCCAAGCCGGCGGGCATGGACTGGGATTATCCATCGCGAGGATAATAGTGTCGTCGCACGGCGGTAAGCTGCATGTCAAGTCGAAGCCGGGGATCGGATCGGCGTTCACGATTTTTTTGCCTGTTATGAGGCCTCCAATGTAGGCCGGTTGTTTCGTTGATATGGATTGTTAGGGTTGCGCGGTGTGAGTTTCGGCTGTTCGCTGCGGCGGGATAACCCCCTCTGTCGCTGCGGCGACATCTCCCCCTAAGGGGGCGATGAGAGGGTCGGCTACCACGTAACCTGTAACCCCGGTACCCCGTCCCTCCGTTGCTTGCGAACCACATCGTAACCGACAACCCTCATCGCCCC
>JAISBH010000096.1 GCA_031266295.1 Oscillospiraceae bacterium
AGATAGCACGAAAATTCCGCAACATTTTCATTGATAGCGCAGATTTTTATCACGCCGCGCCGCGGTTTTATCCTTTATAATGGATATGCACAGCCGCGGCGGCGGCAAAAAGGAGGCCGCGCGAAGATGGAAGCGATTTCGCCTCGCACAACGCTCAACCCGAACGACCGCACCGCCTGGCAGCGGTTCACGCGGAATCTCTGGCAGCATAAATACCTGCTGCTGATGCTCCTGCCCGCGCTTGCGTACGTGATCATCTTCTCGTACCTGCCGATGGCGGGCATCGTCATCGCGTTCAAGAAGTTCAGCTACGCCAAGGGCATCTTCGGCAGCCCGTGGGTCGGGTTCAAGAACTTCCGCTTCCTGATGATGTCCAACAAACTGGCCTTCCTCACGCGCAACACGCTGCTGTACAACCTCGCGTTCATCACGGTGGAGATGACGGTCGAGGTCGTGTTCGCGATACTCATCAACGAAATCGCGAGCAAGCGGTTCAAGCGCGTTTTCCAGTCGTTCATGTTCCTGCCGTACTTCGTTTCCTGGGTTGTCGTGGCGGCGATCGTGCAGGCCGTGCTGGGCTATGAATACGGCATGATCAACGGGCTGATCGAATTCCTGGGCGGCGAGCGCATCAACATCTACGCGAACAAGGACGTGTGGCCCGTATTGCTTGTGCTGTTCCGCGTGTGGAAGATGGCGGGTTACGGCAGCGTCGTATACCTGGCGACGATCACGGGCATCGACCAGGAGATGTACGAGGCGGCCTCGATCGACGGCGCGAACGTATGGCAGCGCGTGCGGTACATCACCATGCCCAGCCTAACGCCCACGATGCTGATCATGTTCCTGCTGGCGCTGGGGCAGGTGTTCCGGGGCGACTTCGGGCTGTTCTACCAACTCATCGGCAACAACGCCGCCATACTCCCCAAAACGGACATACTCGATCTGTTCATCTACCGCGCGCTGGCGTCCACGAGCGATTTCGGCATGTCGAGCGCGGCGGGGCTGTACCAGAGCGTGCTGTGCTTCGCCACGATCATGATCGTCAACGGCGTCATCCGCAAGATAAAGCCGGATTACTCGCTGTTCTGACGCTCGGATCGAATGATCGAATGACCGGGGAATCCAATTTTCAAGAAGGAGGTGCGCTATGAACGGGACGGTTCCGCTGGCCGGTCCGGGTCCGCGCCGCATCCGCCAAAGGGACAGGATTGTTTTCAACGCCATCGGTTACGCGCTGGTGACCGCCTTCGGGCTGGTGTGCGTGCTGCCGTTCCTGCTGATACTGATCAACAGCTTCACCAGCGAATCCGCGCTGATGCACAACGGGTATCAGTTCATACTCAAGGAAGTGTCGCTGCAGGCGTATTCGCTCGCGTTCAAGAGTCCGCAGCGCATCTTCTGGGCGTACCGGAACACAGTATGCGTCACCATCATCGGCACGTCTGTTGCGGTGCTCCTGGCGTCCATGACGGGCTATGTGCTCCAGCGGCGCGACTTCCCGTGGCGCAACGGCTTCTCGCTGTTCTTCTTCTTCACCACGCTGTTCTCCGGCGGGCTGGTGCCGTGGTACATCATGTGTTCGCGCTATCTGGCGTTCCGCAACAACTACCACGCGTTATTGCTCCCGATGCTCTTCTCCGTGTGGAACATGATCATCGCCAAAAACTTCATGAAGAGCATCCCGTATGAGATCACCGAATCCGCGAAGGTGGACGGCGCGAACGACCTCGTGGTTTTCTTCCGGCTGATACTCCCGCTCTCGACGCCGCTGCTGGCCACGCTGGGTCTCTTCTCCGCGCTGGCGTACTGGAACGACTGGTTCAACTCCATGCTCTTCATCACAAAGGAAAACAAGATGAGCCTGCAATACTTCCTGCAGGAGATGATCAACTCCATACAAGCGCTGAAGAACCTGGTGAGCATGGGGGCGGGGGCGGCGTCGCTGTCGGGCATGGTGTCGCTGCCGCAGGAAACCATGAAGATGGCCATGACCGTCATCACGACCGGGCCGATCATCCTGCTCTATCCGCTTGTGCAACGGTACTTCGTAAAGGGATTGACCATCGGGGCCGTGAAGGGTTGATTCACAAGGCTAGACGACGAAGCCTTCCTGCCTTTGCCGCTTATAATTTGTTTCCTTGGGCGGCTGCCCTGTACGCTATGCAAAACCATATTGAAATGGAGGATTTCAGATGAAACGGAAACTCTCGCTGCTCCTGTGTCTGACGCTCGCGTTGGCGCTCGCCGCGCCCTTCGCGCTGGCGGAAGCGACGGAGGACAACCCTTGGGCCGGTTTTGACACCAGCAAGGAGCTCCACCTAATTTTCTACGTCGTGGGCACGAAAGGCCCCGACCATGAGCGCGTCGTCAGCCTCGCAAACGAGCGCATGAAGGAACTGATCAACACGACCCTGGACGTCGAAGTCATCCCACTTTCCGACTTCCAGACGAAGTACCCCCTCGTGCTGGCGGGTGGCGAGGACGTCGACATCATCATGACGCATCCCTACATTGGGCCGTTCACCGTGCACGCGGACAACGGCGCGTTCCTGGAACTGACGGACGAATTCATGGACGCCTGGCTGCCCGAGACAATGAAGAGCCAGATCCCCGTCTCTTGGGAACAGGCGAAGTACCGCGAAAAGATCTATCAGATCCCGCGTAACGATTCGGACTACGAGCAAGCGTACGGCGTCGTTGTCCGCAAGGATTTAAGGGAAAAGTATGGCATCGGCGAAATCAAGACGATCGATGATTTCGAGGCGTACCTGCTGGCGGTCGCCGAGGGCGAAAAGGGCACGGGCATGTACGCGATGAACGCAAACCCCACCTGCCCGATGACGCTTACATTCATCCAGGCCATCAATTCCTGGCAGACCGTCGGTTCCGCGCTGTGGGATTCCGACGCGACGGACGGCGTTTTGAAGCCCGAAGAACTGTTTAACATGATCGAGACGCCCGAATACCGCGAATACGTACTGCGCATGGCGAAGTGGGCGAAAGCTGGAGTATGGCCAAGCAACGCCATCACCGGTGTGACGCACATCACGGATCTGTTCTCCGAATCAAAGTCAGCGTCCGACATCTGCATGTACAAGGCGGCGAATACGGATCTGCTTGACATGGCGAAGAAAGGCATCGAAGCCGAATACTTCAACATCATGCCGGCGACCGCGAACACCCGCATCTCCCCGTACAATTATGACGCGCTGGCGATTACGTCCTTCACTAAGTACCCCGAGCGCGCCGCTCTAGCGGTGGACGTGATGAAGAACGACAAGATCATCAACAACCTGCTCCAAGGCGGCATTGAGGGCGACCACTACATCTATGACCCTGAGACAAACTCCCACTCCAACGGGCCTAACGCAGACGCGTATCCGTGGAGCGGCTGGGCATGGTGCCTCCGCAGCGAAATGAACCCGCGCGAAGGCGGCATCCTCCCGCAGATCCAGGCGATCCGCGATCAGTACGATGCGGCGAATATCGACCCGCTGCGCTTTCCGGTGGATGGCTTCTCCGTGGACAACTCCGAGTTTGAGGCAGAGTCCGCGCTGCTGAACTCTCTCAATCAGGAATGGGCCACCTCGTTTGACCTGGGTGTGTTCGGCGACGAGACCGAGGCGAAGCTGGACGAATACATCGCGCTATGCAAGCAGGCCGGTCTCGACCTTGTGCTGGAACAGACGAAGATACAGCTCGCAGCCTTCCTCGAAGCGAAAGGAAATTGACCTTGAATCTACGGCCGCATTCCGGCGATAATACGTCCGTACCCGCGTGACGATATGCTCAGCCCCTTTCCTGAGCCTGGGAAAGGGGCTGAGTATACGCTTTATGCCATTATTTGTTAAAATTTTGACAAAATAGACACTTTGTTGTATCATGGTAAAACAAATTCATGGTGATTGACGTGACGTGCACAGAATCCGAATGGCAAACTTTTCATCCGCACGACCGGTAAAGGGGTGTCCGGAATGCGCGTGCTGCTGGTAGACGACGAATTTTTTGTCCGGGATCGCATCCGGAATCAGATCGACTGGACGGCGTTGGGCGTCCGCGAGGTGCGCGAAGCGGACAACGGCGCCCAGGCGCTGAGCCTTGCCGAGCAGTGGGAGCCTAACATACTAATCTCCGACGTGCGCATGCCCCAGTTGGACGGCCTCGCCTTGGCCGAGCGCATGTGCGCGCTCTCGCCCGAATGCCGCGTCATATTTATCAGCGGCTATGCGGATAAGTCCGCGCTTCACAACGCCATCCGGCTCCACGCCGTAAGTTTCATCGAGAAACCCATCCAGATCGAGGAGGTGCGCAAGGCCGTTGCGAGCGCCGTAGAGAGTCTGCGCGAGCAACGGGAAATTTCCCGCAACATGAGCGCGCTGCGCCACGCAAACCGCGAACGGCAGACGGCGGAAGCCGCGCGTGAATTGGTCAATCCGTCACCATCGACGGTGGACTGCGGCGTCCGATTGTTGGCCGAGCACATAGACGTATCGCAGTATTATCACATGACAACAATCCTCGTCCGCGTGGAGAGCAGAGATGTTTCACCGATACCGTCGTCTGCGCCGAAGGACGGCAAGGACGAGTGGGGCAATATGGGGCCGCGTGTCGCGGCGTTTCTGGAGACGGCGTTAAATCCCGACGAAGCGACCGCCATCGGCTTCATGGTCGGCAGCGTGTACACCGCACACCTGTTTACGCGAGTGCCCATGCTGCGTTGGCGCGAAACGATTGCAGGCTGCTGTCAGAAACTCATCCGCTTCCTGAGCGAGAACGGCGCCGACGCCTCCGTCGCGGTGGGCCAGCCCGTCACATCCATTCGGCAGTTGGGCAAATCCTATCGGACAGCGCAGTGCGCGATGGATCATTGCTTCTATAAACCGCCGGGCGCGGTCTGCTTCTCGGCGTTCAGCATTGCGCGAACGTATGATCTGCGCGTCGTACAGCTCGAGGATTACCAGCGCGCACTGAAGAACGAAACGCCGGATGAATTGCTCGCGCTGATCCATGACCTGACGGCGACGCTGCGCCAACACGAGGCGACGCCGCCCGCCGCCGTGATGCGGCTGTTTAACGCAATCATCGGCTTAATGATGCGCGCGGCGGAGCAGGATCACATTCAGTTGTTCGACCTGTTAGAGGACAGTTACGCCGTGTATCAGCACATACGGCAGCTGAGGCGGCTGGATGAATTATACGCCTTCGCGCGGGAGGCCGTGCGGTGTTATGACCGCAAGATATCCGCCGGCACGAACAACGCCGTCGTCAACCGGATTATCCGCTATATTCGCGGCAACTACCAGAACCCGGATCTATCGGTCACTCTGATTGCCGATACGCTGAAATTGTCACCGACGTACGTTTGCCATCTATTCAAGAACGTGACTGGCCAAACGCTCGTGGCATACCTGACGGATATACGCCTAAGCGAGGCCTTGGCACTGATGAACGTCGGAGAAACGCGCGTCAAGGTGATCGCCGAGCGCGTTGGTTACCGTTCGAGTAACTATTTCTCTTATCAATTCAAGCGTCGCATGGGCTACACCCCCAGCCGCCCCGAATCGTGAAACGCATGAAACGCGCGAAGATAACGAGCGAAAAGAGGCTTGCGAAGCTCGGAGGTAGTTTCTGGACGCGGTTGCTGCGGATGCGCCTGAACGCGAAGATCACGCTGCTGGTCATTGCGGCGGGCGTGATTCCGCTCCTGCTGAGCATCCTCATGTTCAACGGCTACGCGACGTCCGGGCAGCAGAAAACGGTTCGCGAGGGCGCGGCGGACGCGTTCGAGCAATTGTACGGCATCCTAGAGAGCAACTTCGCAGTAGCGCAGAAAAACGCGTCGCTGCTGTTCGCTGCGGGTAGGACGCGCACGCTGCTACAAGAGACTGTGCCAAACATGGAGCCGCTCGAACTTAACCACTTCCGCGCGGAAGTCCATACGATCATCGGCTTTATCGAGAACCGCGCGATATGGGATATGCGCGTGCGGCTGTTCCTGAACCCCGCGAACCGCTTCATGATCGAGGACGGGATGTACTATTCGCTGGAGGAGGCGCACGGCGAGCCGTGGTTTGAGCCGCTGACGGTCGCGCCGCAAAAGTCAATGTGGTATTCCTCCGGCACGGTCATGGCGGACGCTGCGGAACCTTCCGTTTTGTACAATGCTTCCGCTGAATCCGGCGCGCCGGAATTTTTAATGGAGTCTGCGGCAGGACCCATAACGGAACCCATAACGGAACCCATCCCGGAATCCATACCAGGGCAGATTCTACTGTCCGATTCGAAAGAGACTTTCTGTTACCTCGTGCGCGTATGCGATCCGGCGAATTTCGGCAAAACGGTCGCGGTCGTGCAGATGGTGTTCGACGGCGGCGCGCTGAGGCGCGACATGCGGCAGTCGCTTCCGGCTCGGAAGGGAGCGGGCATCTATCTGTTCGACAGCGATGGTCGTGTTATCGCAAGCGTCAGCGAATGGAACGGCGCTCCCGCGCTGACCGGCGGGCTGACAGGGATACCGGCGATGCTGTTCTCCGCGACGCAATGGAGCGAGCAGATTATCGACGGGATGCGTTGCCACGTGCTGACGCGTGCGTTCTCGAAAAACTCGTGGCAGCTCGCGATGGTTGTGCCAATCGTCACCCCGATGACGTCGTTGATCAGCGATCGGCAGTGGATCGCGGTAGTGGCCGGCACGCTGGCGGGCGGTCTGGCAGTGATCATGATCACCATCCTTTTCCAAAGGGGGATCATCGGGCGCATCAACAGCGTGTGCGCCGGGATGCAGAACCTGCGCGACGGTCGCCTACGCTCGTTGCCGTCATCGCGCATACAAGATGAAGTGGGCGAATTGATCGAGAGTTACAACTACCTGGCGAAGGAGCTGAAAACGCTCCAGCGGCAGACGAAAACGTCGTCGGAACGCTTGCGCCGTTCGGAGCTTCAAACCCTGCACGCGCAGATCAATTCCCATTTTCTATATAATACACTGGAAATGGTCAACTACTACGCTTACCGCGAGGAACCCGCGCAGGTGGGGCGCATCGTCGATCTGCTCGCGAAGTTCTACAAGCGCTGTCTCAACCACGGCGCGGCGTTCGCCCCGTTATCCGAGGAAATTGACCTCGTCAACAATTATATGTCTATACAAAACATTCGCTATGCGGGCCGCGTACCGTTTGCGACGGATGTAACGGGCGACTATCTGGGCGCGATTGTCCCGCATTTCATCCTGCAGCCGATCGTCGAGAACGCGCTGTACCATGGCATACTCGCCAAGTCGGACGCGAGCGGGGAAATTCGGCTCACGGCGTCTCTGGACGGGCAGGTATTGTCGCTGACCGTCGCCGACGACGGCGTCGGCGTGTCGGAAGAAAGCCTGCGCGAGATAGCCCACGGGCTGGACGTGTCGGACTCGTCGCGATTCAGCGAACGGCATTACGGGCTGCGCAACATCCGTGAGCGGCTGGCGGTGATCTACGGCGCGGCGTATGGCTTAACGTTTGAGAGCGAGCAGGGCGCGGGCACGCGCGTAACCTTAACGATCCCCTTTCAGGAAGAAGGAGATCGGGGAGAAGCGGACAGTGAGAAATGAGTTGTGGGCGCGTTTGTTTTCAGCGGAGGTTTGAATCTATGATCGAGTCCGTGATCGAATCAGCCGTCACGTCATGAAGGAGATAACCCAATAAATAAATCGTAAGGAGTCCATCATGCAGACCGAAACCATTCAGGCCGATAAGGCCGAAAAATCCAAGCAAAAATCACAGCAAGTATCACAGAAGAAACTTGAGCTGCTGGAGAACGCGCCCGTATCGCGGGCCATATTCCTGCTAGCGCTGCCCACCATGATGGGCATGGCGGTGCAGATGCTCTACAATCTGACGGATACGTTCTTCATCGGCATGACGGGCAACAGCCTACTGGTCGCGGGCATATCGCTGGCGTCGCCGTTGTTCATGATTTTGCAAGGGGTTGGCAACATCTTCGCCATCGGCAGCGCGAGCCTCATCTCGCGTCAGTTGGGCGCGAAGGAGATGGAATCCGCCAAGCGTACATCTGCGGTCGCGTTCTACACAACACTAGCGCTCGGCATCGTTTTGACGTGGTTGCTCATCGCGTTCAAAACGCCGTTGCTGCACAGCGTCGGCACGAGCGACTTGACGTTCAGCCCAACGAACGATTATTTTACGATCATCGCATGGTTTGCGCTGCCCAGCGTGCTGAATATCGCGCTGACCGGGCAGATGCGCGCGGAAGGCGCGACGCTGCAGGCGACGATCGGCATGTCGATCGGCATCGTCGCCAACATCATCCTGGATCCGATTATGATCCTTGGTATGCACATGGACGCGGCGGGTGCGGCGTGGGCGACGGTTATCGGTCACTGCTGCTCATTGAGTTATAATTTGTACCACTTTATGTCGGGCAAGTCCGTGTTGAGCATACGTCCCGCACACTTCAAGCCTAGCGCGTTCACATACGGACAGACGCTCAAGATAGGCGCGCCGGCCTCGCTTTCGCAAGTGGTGATGTCCGTGTCGATGGTACTGAGCAACGTCGTCGCCTCGGGCTTTTCGGATGCGTTCGTCGCGGGCATCGGGATCTTCATGCGCGTAGGCGGACTATGCCTGTCGCTGTTGTTTGGGCTGACGATGGGCTATCAGCCGTTCGCGGGTTACAACTTCGGCGCAAAGAAGTTCAGTCGCCTACGCGAGGGGTTGAAGGTGACGACGCTCCTCTCCACCGCGCTCGCGTGTGTGTTCGCGGTGCTGTTCTATACGCGAGGCGAGGCCATCATCCGCATGTTCATTCAAGACCCAGAGACGGTGCGCGCGGGTACAAAATTACTGCGCGCGCTTGTGATCGCCATGCCGCTCGTTGGCTTGCAGCTCACGCTGGGCACTACGTTTCAAGCGCTGGGACAGTCCGTCAACGCGATGATCATCACGCTGGGTCGCCAGTGCCTCCTCTACCTGCCGCTGCTGTACACCCTCCCGCGCTTCTTTGGAGAGACTGATTTCGCCGACGCGCAG
>JAISBH010000116.1 GCA_031266295.1 Oscillospiraceae bacterium
GACAGAGGGGGTTCCCCCACGTGCCGCAGCGACAGAGAAGACCCTCACGCAACTGAAGGAGGCGCACCATGATCACTCGAGACGACGCCAAGAACCGGTTTGAACTGGTCGCGCCGTACCAGCCGCGCGGGGATCAGCCCCAGGCGATCGACTCGCTGGCGGAAGGTTTGGCCAGCGGGAATCAGGGCCAGGTGCTGCTGGGCGTGACAGGCTCCGGCAAGACCTTCACTATGGCCAGCGTGATCGCGAAGGCGCAGCGCCCCGCACTGGTTATCGCGCATAATAAGACCCTCGCCGCGCAGCTGTGCGCCGAGTTCAAGTCGTTCTTTCCCCATAACGCGGTCGAGTATTTTGTCAGCTACTACGATTATTACCAGCCGGAGGCGTATATCGCGTCGTCCGACACCTACATAGAGAAGGATGCGTCGATCAACGAGGAGATCGAGCGGCTGCGTCACAGTGCGACCGCCGCCCTGCGTGAACGGCGCGACGTTGTGATCGTCTCGTCGGTGTCATGCATCTACTCGATGGGTGATCCGTCCGAATACGAGGGTCTCGCGATGTCGCTAAGGCCGGGACAAACGCCGGGACGGGACAACCTGCTAAGGCAGCTGGTGGAGATCCAGTTCACGCGCAACGATATCGCGTTCGAGCGCGGCACATTCAGGGTGCGCGGGGACACGATCGAGGTGATCCCGGCGTCGGAGCGTGAAAAGGCGCTGCGGATTGAATTCTTTGGCGACGAGATAGACAGGCTCTCCGAGATTGAACTGACGACGGGCAAGCCGCTGCGCACGCTCCAGCACGCGATGGTCTTCCCGAACTCTCATTACGCGAACTCCCGCGAATCGATTGACGAAGCTCTGGGTCAGATCGAGCGCGACCTGGCCGAGCGCGTGACCCAGTTCCGCGACGAGGATAGATTATTGGAAGCGCAGCGCTTGGAGCAGCGCACTCATTACGATCTGGAGATGCTGCGCGAGATCGGCTACTGCAACGGCATTGAGAACTATTCGCGCTACTTCGACGGACGCTCGCCCGGCGACGCGCCTTTCACGCTGATGGACTATTTCCCTAAGGATTTCATCGTGTTCATCGACGAGGCGCATGTGACCGTGCCTCAGGTTCGCGCGATGTTCAACGGCGACCGCGCGCGAAAGTCGCAGCTGGTGGAATATGGATTCCGCCTTCCGTCGGCGTTCGACAACAGGCCGCTGCGGTTCGCCGAATTCGAGGAGCGCATCGGTCAGACGATATATGTCAGCGCAACCCCGGCGCAATACGAGATGGAACGCGCGTCCAACGTCGTCGAGCAGATCATCCGCCCGACCGGTCTGATAGACCCTCGGGTGATACTGCGCCCCGCCAAGGGACAGGTTGACGATCTGCTGGGCGAGGTGCGCGCGGTCGCGGAGCGTGGTTTCCGCGTGCTGGTCACGACGCTGACCAAGCGCATGGCTGAGAGCCTGACCGTCTACTTCGAGGAGATGCGCGTGAGGGTGCGTTACCTGCATTCCGACATCGAGACGCTGGAGCGCACAAAGATACTGCGCGACCTGCGATTGGGCGAGTTCGACGTGCTCGTCGGGATCAACCTGCTGCGCGAGGGTCTGGATCTGCCTGAAGTCGCGCTGGTCGCCATACTGGACGCTGACAAGGAGGGTTTCCTGCGCTCCGAGACGTCGCTGATCCAGACGATCGGCCGCGCCGCGCGCAACGTAGAGGGCCGCGTGATTCTGTACGGCGACACGCTGACCGACAGTATGCAAAAGGCGATTAACGAGACGAACCGCCGCCGCGCGTTGCAGCAGGCATACAACGAGGCGAACGGCGTCACGCCCGAATCCGTACAGTCGGCGATCCGCGCGCTGCTAGAGATTACCAGCGAAGCGGAGACCGCCGCGCCCGCCGATCTCGATCCGGAGGAGAAGGCGATGCTCGCGGCCAAACTGGAGGATCAGATGCTGCACGCCGCCGCCGAACTGGATTTCGAGCGCGCCGCCAAACTGCGCGACGAGCTGCTGCGCCTTCGCGGCCAATCGCCCGCCGACGCGCCGGCCAAACCCCAGCAGAAATTCAACAAGCACGCGAACAAATCGCGCAAACGGAGGTAAGATGATAGACGCCCTGACCGTGCGCGGTGCGCGCGAGCACAACCTGAAGAACGTCAGCCTCACGATACCGCGCAATAAACTGGTCGTGTTCACAGGATTGTCCGGCAGTGGAAAATCCTCGCTGGCGTTCGACACGATATACGCGGAGGGGCAGCGGCGCTACGTCGAATCGTTGTCCTCTTACGCGCGGCAGTTCCTCGGCCAGATGGAGAAGCCGGACGTCGACGGCATCGAGGGTCTGTCGCCCGCCATCTCGATCGATCAAAAGACGACCAGCCGCAACCCGCGATCCACGGTCGGTACCGTCACGGAGGTCAACGATTACTTAAGGTTGCTGTACGCGCGCATAGGCGTTCCCCATTGCCCGAAGTGCGGCCGCGAGATCGCGCAGCAGTCGGTCGATCAGATGGTCGATCAGATCACTGCCCTGCCCGATGGAACGCGCCTGACCATATACGCGCCGCTGATAAGGAAGCGCAAGGGCGAGCACGTCAAACTGTTGGACGACCTGCGCAAGGACGGATACGTCCGCGTCCGCGTCGACGGAATACTATACGAAATGGACGAAACGCCCGCGCTGGATAAGCAGAAGAACCATACGATCGACGCCGTCGTCGATCGTATCGTCAATAAACCCGGCGTGCAGTCCCGTTTAACGGATTCGCTGGAGAACGCGCTGAGGCTGTCAGGCGGTCTGGCGCTGGTTGACGCGGGCGACATTGGCGAGACATTATACTCCCAGAACTACGCCTGCCCGGAGTGCGGCGTCAGCATTGAGGAACTGACCCCGCGCATGTTCTCGTTCAACAGTCCGTTCGGCGCGTGCCCGACGTGCACGGGCCTGGGCACATTGCGCCGGATCGACCCGGACGCGGTGATAAAGGATCGCTCGCTTAGCCTGCGTCAAGGCGCGATCTCGGCCAGCGGCTGGAACAATGCCCGCGACGAGGACAGCATAGCGGCCATCTTCATCGAGTCGCTGGCCCGGCACTATGGCTTCTCAATGGACGCGCCCGTACGAGAGCTTCCAGAATCCGTGCTGAACATCCTCCTGTACGGTACGAACGGCGAGAAGGTGCGCATCTCGTACCAGCGCGACCATGGCGGCGGATCGTACATGGCTCCGTTCGAGGGCGTCATAAACAACCTGGAACGCCGCTACAAGGAGACTTCGTCGGATGCGATGAAGGAAACGCTTGAGTCGATGATGGTTGAACTGCCTTGCCCCGACTGCGGCGGCCAGCGGCTCAAGCCAGAGACGCTGGCCGTGACGGTTGGGGGGCGTTCGATCGCGGCGGTGTCGGAAGATTCAGTCGTTGGCGCGCGCGCGTTCTTTGCGAACCTGCGGCTGTCAGCGCAGCATCAGCGCATTGCCGAACTCATATTGAAGGAGATCAAGTCCCGCCTAGGTTTCCTCGCCAACGTGGGATTGTCGTATCTGACGCTCTCGCGCGCGGCGGGTACGCTCTCAGGCGGCGAGGCGCAGCGTATAAGGCTCGCCACGCAGATCGGCTCCAGCCTCGTCGGCGTGCTCTACATATTGGACGAGCCGTCCATAGGCCTGCATCAGCGCGATAACGAGAAGCTACTCACCGCGCTGAAGGGACTGCGCAACCTGGGTAACTCGCTGATCGTCGTCGAACATGACGAGGAGACGATGTATGCGGCGGATCACATAGTGGACATCGGCCCTGGCGCGGGCGCGCACGGCGGGCAGATAATCGCGCAGGGTACGGTCGAAGAGATCATGCGCAACCCGGACTCGCTGACAGGGCGTTATCTTAGCGGCGAACTGAGCATCCCCATACCGGGCAAGCGGCGCAAACCGACGGGTCAATTGACCATTCGCCAGGCGCGCGCCAACAACCTGACCGGCTTCGACGCAAAGATACCGCTGGGGGTGTTCGTGTGCGTGACGGGGGTATCGGGCAGCGGCAAGTCCTCGTTAGTCAATGAGATACTGTTCAAGGCGCTGTCGCGCGACCTGAACCGCTCGAAGGCGCGGCCCGGCTTGCACGGCGGCATCGACGGCTTGTCGCAGCTAGATAAGATCATCGCGATAGACCAATCGCCAATCGGGCGCACCCCTCGATCGAATCCCGCCACATATACAGGCGTGTTCGACGCGATCCGCAGGGTATTCGCCGCGACGAACGAGGCGAAGGCGCGCGGGTATAAGGAGAATCGATTCTCGTTCAACGTGAAGGGCGGACGCTGCGAGGCTTGCGGCGGCGACGGTATCCTAAAGATTGAGATGCATTTCCTGCCGGATATATATGTGCCGTGCGAGGTGTGCAAGGGTAAGCGATACAACCGCGAGACGCTTGAGGTCAAGTATCGGGACAAGAGTATATTCGACGTGCTGGACATGACGGTCGAGGATTCGCTGTCGTTCTTCGAGCATCACAACTCCATCATGCAGGTGCTGCGCACGCTGTACGATGTAGGGTTGGGGTACATAAAGCTGGGACAGCCGTCCACGACGCTCTCGGGCGGCGAGGCGCAGCGCGTCAAGCTGGCGACCGAACTTAGCCGCCGCGCGACTGGACGGACGATATACGTGCTTGACGAGCCGACGACAGGCTTGCACATCGCGGACGTGGCGCGGCTGATCGACGTGCTGCAGCGGTTGACCGATCAAGGCAACTCTGTGGTTGTGATAGAACACAACCTGGATGTGATTAAGTCGGCGGATTACTGTATCGACATGGGTCCGGAGGGTGGTACGGGCGGCGGCAGGATTATCGCCGAAGGCACGCCGGAGGAGTTGTGCGGTATATCTTCCAGCTATACCGGACAGTTTCTGCGCAAGGCGCTAGAACCGAAGGCGTAGCGGCGGTATGGCTGCTAGATTACAACATATTTGTGTATCAGGAGCGATTTATGCCAAATTACTTCCAACTGGAAGCTACTGTCTCTCCCGATCAATGTGGCGCCGACCATATCATGCGTCCTGACGCGTGGTTCCAGTTCTTTCAATGGGTCAGCGGCGAGCATAGCCGCGAGATGCGATGCGACCGTGATGGCGATCTGCCGGAACCGATAATATGGGTGTTGTTAGGTGCGCACGCTGAGTGGCGTTCGCAGGCGCGTTGCGGAGACGCGCTGCACGTGGACACCGCTCCAGCCGCGAATGCGCACGGGATGTATCAGCGCCGCATTATTGTTACGAACAATGACGGTTCAGCCGTCGCGGCCAGCGTAGGGTACTGGACGCTGATGGATCGCGTAACACGCCGCATAACGCGCAGCGACATGGTTCAGCGCAGACACGAGGAAGAGCAGATAGGGCATGGGATTAGACCAACGCCGTTCGAGCCGCTGACGGGCGCGCGTGTCGATGGGTGGTCGTACACGCCCGGCGATATCGATATAGACGAAAACGGGCATGTCAATAACGCGAGGTACGTCGCTTGGATGGATTCCGCGCTGAGGGAATCGACGGGCATACCGACCGCGCTGCAGTCGCTGGATGTGTGGTACGCGGCCGAGGTCATGCCGGGCGAGGCGTTGACGGGTTGGCTTGCGCGATTGGAGGACGGGCAGTTCACGTTTGAGGTGTTCCGGCGAGAGAATGAAAAGGCGTGCTTCACTGCGTCAGGGGTGCTGATGTAGGCGGGGAACCCCCTCTGTCGCTGCGGAGATAGGTAAGAATCCCTTCGGGATTCTGCGGATACGCGCCCGCTTCGCGCTGCGCGCCGCCACATCTCCCCCTAGGGGGGCGA
>JAISBH010000134.1 GCA_031266295.1 Oscillospiraceae bacterium
CGTACGGTTGTCAACAGTAAAATTCGGAGATTGTTTTTTCCTTTCAATAGCGTAGATGCGTAAGGAGCGTAAGGAGCGTAAGGGGTAATTCTACGTGGTACACCCCTTACACGTCACACGTGAGAATAGTCCTTACGCTCCTTACGCAATGATGCCGGGCAGGTTGCGTTACGATATCCTCGGCTGTTCGCTGCGGCGGGAGCCGCCCCCTCTGTCGCCGCAGCGACAGAGGGGGTTCCCCGGCGACAGAGTGGGAGGCCCTCCGCACAGAGGCCCCCCCACTCAATAAAGACCTGTCGCCTCTACTTCCCGTTCGCCGCCTTGTACATCTCGTCCATTTCAGCCGTAACCGCGTCGCCGCCCTCGCCTCTCCACTGCTCATACACGGCCTTGAGCTGAGCCTCGTCGATCTGTCCAGCAATGTACTGCACGTTCGCGTCGTCAACCAGCTGTTTGAGCTGCGCGCCCACCATCGCCTGAGTCTCGGATATGAACGCCGCGCACGGATTGCCTATCACATAGTCGAAGTACGTGACCAGATTATCATTGTATAGCTTACGCAAGCCTTCCTGCTTCATCGGAACAGCCAGGTCGCCATTCACACCCATGCCCAGCTGATTGATGCTGCCCTGCAAAGAGCGGATGGAAATCTCCAGATCGGCGGGCGTCGCAATGCGCCATCCCTCTTCGTCAACCCAGTATGTCTGATCCTGCACACCCCAGTTGACCAGCGTCTGGCCTTCCGGCCCGTTCAAGAAGTCTAAAAACTCAAGGCATTTAAGCATGTCTTCTTCGGTCTTGGCTGTCTTTGTAATGATTATCTCACCCGAGAGGCCAGCGGTCGGCCACATCCGCTCCTCGCCGTCGGAATTCTTCACGACAGGCAGCAGATTAAATACGTTCTCGCCCGCCGGCACGCCCTTGTTCTGCTCAAACCAATCCTGCAGACGATAGCCGCCGTCCATGACGTCCAGCTTGAGGCCCGCCTGATCGTTCTTGATGGGGTCGTCCCAGATAGTGGATTCAAGAACCATGAAATCCTGATTGATCGCTCCAGCCGCGTACAGATCACGCAGCCAGTTCAGACCTTCGAGGAATTTGGGATCTTCATGCGCCGGATAGACATTGCCGTCGGCGTCGACGCCCCAGGTATTCGGCGCGCCGTGCATGATGGTTGTCAGCGAGATCGTGCCGTCTATATACTTGCACATAACCAAGCCGTATGTGCCCTTCTCCGGATCGGTGAACGCCTTCGCCATAGCGGCCAGATCGTCCAGCGTCTCAGGCACGCCCAAACCCAGCGCCTCCGCCCAGTCGGAGCGGTAGATGATGCCGTTGCGGGCCAGCGGACGCGAGCGGTATATGCCGTACAGCCGCCCGTCAATCTTGGACGCGTCATACACAACCTGGCTGCCGTCCTTCAGATATACGGTATCCGCGATGTAGTCCGTTATGTCCCAGAACGCGCCCGCGCGCGCGGAAGACACGATCACCGGATCCTGGTGCCCCTTGACCACAAGGATTTTGGGCATATCGCCGGCCAGCGCCAGGCTGACAGCTTCAGGATAGGACGCGTCGGGAACGAACGTGACGTCGAGCTTCGTGTTCGTCGCGGCCTCTATGGCCTGCAGGGTCGGGTTGTTCTCGTACTGGAACGCCTCGGTGTAGAACGTCGGCATCAGGATGCTGATCGGATACGGCGCTTCATCAGCGACAGCGGCGACTCCCGGCAGTATCATGGCTAGCGCGAGCAGCATCAGCAGGATTTTACGCATATGGAACCTCCTTAATATATTATCGGCGACCGCGCCGATTGAGTCGACCAAAGGACGTGCTATCCCTTTATCCCTTCAAAGCACCCACCATCACTCCCTTGGCGAAGTGCTTCTGCAGGAAAGGATACACGCACAGTATTGGTACTGTGGATACAACTATAACAGCCATCTTGACGGATTGATCCGGGGGCTTCAGGTAGTCGGCGGAATAGCTGCTCGCGTCGCCCGCCATGCTGGCGGAGAGGATGATCAGCTGACGCAGCGTCACCTGCAGCGGCCACTTATCGGGCGAGCGCGCCATGTATATCATAGCAGAGAAGTAAGAGTTCCAATGGCCGACCGCGTAGAACAGCGAGAACGTCGCGATCACGGGCAGCGACAGCGGCAGCACGATATATATCAGCGCACCCATATCGGTGCAGCCGTCCAGTTTCGCTGATTCCTCCAGACCATCAGGGAGATTCTGGAAAAAGTTCTTGATGATCATCATGTTGTAGGCGCTGATTGCGCCGGGCAGCAGCACCGACCAATATTTATCCAGCATACCCAGCCCGCGAACGACTATATACGCCGGGATCATCCCTCCGGAGAAGAACATCGAGAAGATGACTAGGTTCAGCAGCGCGTTACGGCCATGCATATACCTCTTGGACAGCGCGTACGCCAGCGTCACCGTGAAAAACATATTGATCACGGTGCCAGCCGCCGTGATGAACACCGAGTTGCCGAACGCCTTCACCAGCGTGTTCGACGAGAATATGAACCGATACGCCTGAAGCGACACATCCCTGGGGATTATAAACAGCGGCCTTTCCGCGATCTCCCTCTCCGTTGCAAACGAAGCCGCGACCACGTACAGGAACGGCAGCACGGTTGCGATCGAACACACGCCGATGAACACGGCGTTGAACCAGTCGAACGCGCGGCTGAAGAATGATTGTCTGACCTTATGGTTGTTTCTAACCCTGATACTCGCGGCGGTCATGCGCGTCCCTCCCCGTTATGCGTCAAGCAGTATAGTCAATACGTCAATACAGCCCCGGCTCGCCCATCTTATGCGCCATCCAGTTGGACGACGTGACCAGCGCGACGCTTATCACCGCCTTGAATAATCCTATAGCGGTGGCGTAGCTATACTGCCCGCCTTGTATGCCCTGTTGATACACGAACACGTCGAACGTCTGCGACACGCTGCGGTTCATCGCGTTGGCCATCAGTATCAGGTGTTCGTAGCCGGTGTCGAGCACGCTGCCCATCCGCAGCACCAGCAGCAGAACGATGGTTGAACGTATCGCCGGAAGGGTGATGTGCCACAGCTGGCGCAACCGTCCCGCTCCGTCGCACATCGCGGCCTCGTACAGCTCCACGTCCACACCGGATAGCGCGGCTAGGAATATGATTGTTCCCCAGCCTGTTTCCTTCCATATCGTCTGGCCGATTATCATAGGCCTGAATGCGGAGGGCGAGGTCAGGAACCCCACGTTCTGTCCTGTCATCGCGTAAGCCATCTTATACACAATGCCGTTTGAGTTGAACATTACATACGTTATTGAACACACGATCACAATCGACACGAAGTGAGGAATATACAGCAGAGTCTGCATAACCTTCTTATACCGCGCGCTGCGCAATTCATTGAGCATCAGCGCCAGTATAATCGGCGCGGGGAAGAAAAACACGATGTTCATCAGCGACAGCACGATCGTGTTGCCGAACAGCCGCCCAAATATCGGGTTGCTGAAGAAATAGTTGAACCACTTCAGCCCCACCCACTTGCTGCCCAGCACGCCCAAGAACGGCACATAGTCCTTGAACGCGATCATCACGCCCCACATGGGCAGGTATTTGAATATAATAAAGTACAGCAGACCAGGCAGCGCAAGCAGATACAACCACCTGTCGCGTACAATATGCGCCATCGTCCTGGATCGGCTGGCTTTCGATCGAGTTGCAACCACGTGCGGCCTCCTCTATACAATGTTACCTATTCGTTGGAAGTATAGCATAGATTGTAAAGGATTACAAGGGGCGTTTTGCAGGGAATTATGTTGGCGTGCGGGGTTGCAAAATTGATCGGGCGGCGGTACACTGTACCGACACTGATACTGACAGCATCGAGGTGCGCTATGAATAACCTGACACTCTATACCGACCCCACGACCGGCTATGAAGTACGCCGCTACACATCCGGATCGCACCGCAACAGCAAGCTTTACTTCACGACGGAAAACTTCACGCCGGATGATGAATTCTTTTTTATGAACAGCCAGACGGGCACGGAGGGATTGCCTACTGGATCGCTGTGCAAGGTGCATGTTGAGACTGGCGAGGTCGTTGCGGCGGCTGGATCCGAATACAAGGGCTTCGCGATGGATCGGCAGGGCGCTTACGGCGTAATGTGCAAGGGCGACGTGGTATGCCGGTTGGATGTTTATACAGGCGAGATAACGGAGATCGGACAGCTGCCGCCGGGCGGGCAAGTGACAGGCCATCTGACCACCGCCGACACTGGGCGGATCGCGTGCAGCTATCATCTGGCGAACAAGATATACGCGCTGGTGATACTCGACCCCAAGACCGGCAGGAGCGAGGTTGTTTACCGCAGCGACCAGCGGCTTGGCCACGCGCAGATATGTCCCACCGATGAAAACTTGCTGTTTTATATATATGAGACAGAAGGCGACGCGCTGCAGCGCACATGGATGTATGATATAGCGGAGCGTCATGACAGGCCGTACTATGTCGAGCATCCCGACGAATGGATCACGCACGAGGTATGGTCGGCGGACGGTACGCGCATGGCGTTCATGAAACTGCCGGGCAGGATACTGATTGGCGACAAGGATGGGCGGCACTTCGACATAGTCGCGCGTCACGAGCAATTGCTGCATCCATGTATATCGCGCGATAATCAATGGCTGTGCGCCGACCGCACCAGTTATCTAGGAACGACCGTTCAGGATGCGATAGTCCTAGCGAACCCGCGCACAGGTGCGACAAAGGTATTATGCCACACAGGCGCGCCCAAGACCGGCGCGGATCATCAGCATCCGTCATTCGACCGATCGGGCGACCGAATCGTATTTAACAACCCTGACGAGAATGGCACAGCCCAAGTATGCGTGATTGACCTGCGGCAGGTCGAGCGACCCTAGGCCCCCCCTCTGTCGCTGCGGCGACGCGGCGCATCCGCGCCTTCGGGAAGTGCGCTACGCGCCCTCGCTGCGCTCAACTCACGTCCCCCTCCCGACCTCCCCTGGGGCTTGGAACGAGAGAACGGGGAACGACGGGGTTAACCCCCTCTGTCGCTGCGGCGACATCTCCCCCTAGGGGGGCGATGAGGGTTGTCGGTTACGATGTGGTTCGCAAGCAATGGAGGAACCGATTGCGTTCCGGCACAGGCTATCCAGGTACAACCGGCAATCCGAAGCCGGTAGAATGTGTATCACGATGGTCCAGGCGAAGCCTGGTCAGGTTTCGAAAGGGCGGATAGCCCTTCGCAGGGTCTGGGACGCGGCGCATCCGCGCCTTCGGGAAGTGCGCTACGCGCCCTCGCTGCGCTCAACTCACGTCCCCCTCCCGACCTCCCCCGGGGCTTGGAACGAGAGAACGGGGGACGGGTTGCGCTCCGGCACAGACTATCCAGGTACAACCGGCAATCCGAAGCCGGTAGATTGTGTATCACGATGGTCCAGGCGAAGCCTGGTCAGGTTTCGAAAGGGCGGATAGCCCTTCGCAGGGTCTGGGACAGAGTCCCAGGCTCCCCGCTGGGACGTT
>JAISBH010000307.1 GCA_031266295.1 Oscillospiraceae bacterium
GTCCGACACGCCGCGCTTGGTATACAGCACATGCGTGTCACCGCTTATCAACTGGAAAGAGTCGCGGTCGCCCGTGACCAGCAGCGTCCGCTGGCCGCGCCGCTCGCACAGTTTGGACAGCGTCCCCAGCAGATCGTCGGCTTCCCAGCCCTCAATGCCGAACATCGCCACGCCCATCGAATCCAGCAGGCTTTTGAGCATCGGGAATTGGGGGCGCAGCGTCTCCGGAGTGGGGGGGCGCGTGCCTTTATAGTCGGCGTATCTTAGATGCCTGCGCGTCGGGCCGTGCACGTCAAACGCTACGGCCAGCGCGTCGGGCGGATGTTCGGCCAGCAGCTTCAATAGCATTGTCATAAAGCCGTACACCGCGTTGACCGGCTGGCCCTCGGGATCGGTCAGCGACTCGGGCAGCGCGTGATACGCGCGGTACATTAGGCTGTTGCCGTCAATCACCACGCATAGCGGCTTTAATGGAGCGGTTAAATCGTTCATTACGCTATTGTCCCCTGTTCAGCGTCGGTTATTATGCCGCTAACGTTCGGATGGGAAAGCTTGCGGCGATGGTACGCCCCCATCCGCGCCTTTTCCATATTGATCAAAGCGCGCTTGCGTTCAACGCCTCCGTTGTACCCGCCCAGGTCGCCGTTGGTGCGGATTACCCTGTGGCACGGTATCACGATGGCGATGGGATTGCGGTTGTTCGCCTGCCCAGCTGCGCGTATCGCGGTCGGACTGCCCATGCGCGCGGCTAGGTCCGCGTATGTGATAGTCTCGCCGTAAGGGATAGTCAGCAGCGCGCGCCATGCCCGGCGCTGGAAATCCGTGCCCGTAGCGTCGATATCCAGGGGCAGGTTAAACTCGAACAGCCGACCGTTCAGGTACGCGTCGAGCTGCCTGACGGACTCCATTTTATTGGTCCACTCTATATCACAGCCATAGTATTTTTCGATGCGCTCGACGGACGCGTGCGTGAAGTCCAGGCGAACCAATCCATTATCGCTTTCCCAAACCGTGATCGGCCCAAGGCGGGTATCCATCGTAAAAACACGCATCAGCAATCGTTCCTTTCAGGGTGCGTAGTCGCTCCGTTGCCTGCGCAGCGCGCTGAAGAACAGCTCCAGCCTTGCGCGGCATTCATCTTCAAGTATTCCTCCGGACGCCGGGATAAGTCCGCCCAGCGCCGGATCCTCTGTCAGGCGGTATACGCTCCCGCAGCAGCCTTGCCGCTCGTCCGCCGCACCGTAGTATACCGCGCCCAACCGCGCCAGGCGTATCGCTCCTGCGCACATAGCGCACGGCTCCAGCGTCACGTACATCACGCTTTGGCGCAGAGTGCGTTCGTCGGCGACCGTCGCCGCTTGGCGTATCGCCAGCGTTTCAGCGTGAGCGGTCGGGTCGCCCAGCGACTCGCGCATATTATGCGCCTGTGCCAGCACTTGATCCCCATGCGCGATCACCGCACCGACCGGAACCTCGCCTGCGGCGGATGCCAGATCGGCTTGCTTGAGAGCCAAGCGCATACCTTCCTCAAGCGTCATGTTCCAGTCGCCTTGCGCACGATCCTTGAGAACCAGCGCGGTTCGCCATCGCGCTGCCAGCCCAGCTTCCACTCGATCCAGCCCAGCCACTCGGCTAGATGCGCCTTGAAGCGGCTGGATTCGCGCGTAGTAACCGGCCAGCCTGACGCACGCAGACCGATCGATCTGGATACGGCGAGTGCGCGCGGCATGTGAGTGGCGCTGGTGACGATCAGCGCCGTCTCCCCACCCCATCCATCCATCATGCGCTTGGCGTTTGCCAGATTCTGCATCGTGTTGAGCGAATCGCGCTCGGGGTGGATTACCGTCGGCGGCACACCCAGCCGCATCAGTTCAGACGCGAGCCAATCAGCCTCGCAGAATGACGCGAGCGATTCCGCGTAGTCCGCCACACTCGGCGCCTCATCGGCCGCGCATTCGTCGCCGAGCCTGCCTCCGCAGGGTATTATCGCTGGCGCGCGACCCGCAATCCAGCAATCGGCGGCGGCCTTTGCGCGCGCCAGCGCATCCTCGTCGGGCTGGCCGTCTGGCATGTGCTTGCCCAGCACTATGATCGCGTCCGCGTACATTCGGTCACCAACCATTCTCTGAGTAGTATTATAGTATATCTCATAGAGGATATAGCAGTAAAGCATAAATTTGCGTTTTTATGCACCGCTATCCAAATTATTACCGCGACAGTCTGACCAGATGCGTCAAATACGTCGTCAGCACCGCGATGTCGGCGGGGGATACACCCGGTATGCGCGACGCTTGACCGATGGTTGCGGGCCTGACGCGATCCAGTTTTTGCCGCGCCTCGACGCGCAGACCTGGGAGCGCGATGTAATCGACGTCCGGCGGCAGCGCGCGCCGCTCGAGCGACCGCGTGCGATCCACTTCGCGCTGCTGCTTAGTCAGGTAGCCCTCGTACTTGACCGTAAGCTCCGCTTGTTCAGCGGCACGGGGAAGTATTCCGGGCAGCGCGGGGCACAGTTCGCGCAGCGAGGCGTATGTTACGCCGGGGCGCTTGAGCAGGTCGGTCAGCGGGAATCCTCCGGGCGCTGGCGGCTGGTCGTTCATCAAGAGCCATCGCGCGAACGCTTCGCCGTGAGGCGCTCGCTCTGCGTTGATCGCTTCGAGGGCGATCCCGGTCTGGTCGCGCTTGGCCAGCGTGCGCTCCAGCCGTTCGGGCGAGGCGAGTCCTATCGCGGCGGCTCGTTCGGTCAGGCGCAGGTCGGCGTTATCCTGGCGCAGAAGCAGGCGGTACTCGGCGCGGGACGTCATCATACGGTAGGGTTCATCCGTACCCTTGACGGTCAGATCGTCCGCCAGCACGCCTATATATCCCTCATCCCTGCCGATGAGGAAGGGGGACTCTCCTCGTAGGTGCAATGCGGCGTTGATACCGGCGAGGATACCCTGCGCGGCGGCCTCTTCGTATCCTGAAGTGCCGTTTATCTGTCCGGCGAAGTACAACCCCGGTATGTCGCGCACGCCGAATCCAGCATCCAGCCGCGTAGGGTCGATGCAGTCGTATTCGATCGCGTAGGCCAGGCGCATCAGAACCGCGTCCTCAAGCCCCGGTATCGTGCGGATCAACTCGGTCTGCACATCCTCGGGCAGGGATGTGGATACCCCCTGTACATACCATTCGGGGGAGCGGAGCCCCTCGGGTTCCAGGAATACTTGATGGCGGGGCTTGTCGGCGAATCGGGTTATCTTGTCCTCTATAGACGGGCAGTATCGTGCGCCGACGCCGTTGATCCCTCCTGTGAACATAGGCGCGCGGTGAAGGTTAGCGCGGATCACCGCGTGGGTGCGTTCGTTCGTCCAGGTGAGGTAGCAGCAGGCGCTGTTGGCAGGCGGCTCGTCCGACATAAATGAGAACGGGGTAGGGGGATCGTCGCCGTACTGGGGTTCCATCCGGTCGAAATGGATTGTGCGCGCGTCCAGCCGCGCGGGCGTGCCCGTCTTGAACCGCCGCAGATCAAAGCCCAATCCGCGCAGCGCGTCCGACAGGGACGACGCGTTCATAAATCCCTGCGGCCCGCTGTTTCGCGAGTAGTCGCCGATGATGATCCTGCTGTCCAGGTATACCCCGGCCGCGACTATAGCGGCGCGCGTTTGGAGGGTTTCTCCAGTCGCGGTGACGACGCCCGAGACGAGTCCGTTTTGAGTAAGTATGCGGCTGACCTCGGCCTGGCGGAGCGTGATGTTCGGCTCAGCCAGCAGCGCCGCAAGCATATGGTCGTGATATGCGCGCTTATCGGCCTGAGCGCGCAGTGAATGCACGGCAGGGCCTTTCGATCGGTTCAGCATTCGTGACTGGATAGAGACCGCGTCGGCAGCCAACCCCATCTCGCCGCCCAACGCGTCCACCTCGCGCACTAAATGACCCTTGCCCGTGCCGCCGATAGCGGGATTGCAAGGCATATGCGCGACGGCGTCAAGGCTGAGTGTAAGCAGCAGCGTTCGAGCGCCCATCCGCGCAAGAGCCAGCGCGGCCTCGCAGCCCGCGTGACCCGCGCCGATAACCACCGCATCCCAGACGTAAAAACTAACCATCATATCGCATATTCTACCATGATTGGACAAGATCGGCAATATTTCAGCAAATATTTATGTATGGATGCCGAGTATGCTGCGGGCGAGAGGGGCGATATCCAGCAGCGTGCCGCCGCGCCTTGTTTCTCCCGGGATAGACCCGGCGCCTCTTACGGCGTAAAATACGTCATAGCCCGCTATGTCTAGAGGATAGCCATGGTTGCCTTTCAGAGCCGGCTCTGCGCCTGGTTTTACATTGTTATAACTATATCCCGGTTTCGCGCTGAAGCCGAATGGCAGATCGGAGCGGCCGCTGATGCGCATCTCTTCGTCGGTTAGGAGGTGGCTGAAGCCTTCGGACGCGGCGATGGACTCAAGGACGGCGGTCGTATCGAAAGGCGCCAGGGAGCCGGGGTGGAAGAAAGCGCTGCCGCCGCAGCATTCGATATAGCAACGGTGATCGCCGATGGCATATCCGGCGTCGCTCGCGTCCAGCAGGCCCATGCCGACCAGAACGTCGTTGGGGGTGAGGACGGTGTGGACGTCTAACTGCGCATGGTCGGAGAAGATTATAACGACAGTATCATTATCGATGGCGGAGAGGAGGGCGCCCAGGTTTTCGTCCAGACTGGCGTAGGCTTCATCGAGTTGAGGCGAGCCGCCGGGGTTCTGATGGCGCAGCGCGTCATAGCAGGAGAGGTGGACCAGCGTCAAGTCGGGGCGGTTTCGGCGCAGGATATCGGCGGAGCACGCCGTGACGAAGCGATCCAGCGCGGGTTGGGATACGCCGCTGCGCAGTTTGCCATAGCGAAGAACCATGCGGGCTTGGAGCAGCTTGCTGCCTGAACGCAGGTTGGCCGCGATCTGGTTTTCGCCGGGGAGGATGTGGATCTCGGGGATGTTCCATCGAATGTGGGGTGAACCGCCGGTGCATGGCCATAAAACGGCGGCGACGGTGAGTCCGGCTTCGGACGCGGCTTGCCACAGCGTTCGGGCGTGAATGGCCGACGCGTCCGTGATCCAGCGAGGATAGCGGGTGGGGAAAGGATGGGTGTTGCTGCTAACGCCATGATCGCAAGGGTGCACGCCGGTCGCGACGGAGCAGTGAACGGGGTATGTGTTGGAGGGGAACACGGATTGCACGCCTAGAGTGACCGAGGCGGTACGCGCGAACGCCGCGATGTTGGTATACCGTGCGGACATAGATTCCCATTCGCCGCTTGAGACGGCG
Organism: Oscillospiraceae bacterium; assembly: GCA_031266295.1. Taxonomy (GTDB): domain Bacteria; phylum Bacillota; class Clostridia; order Christensenellales; family Aristaeellaceae; genus BNUH01. The sequence goes on from JAISBH010000307.1 coordinate 5,296, forward strand.
TCGAAACTGATGATCAGCAGTTTATTCATTTGAGCGCCATCATCCTAACGTTTGATATTGCCAATATTTGTACGCTGTTTGTTATCGGTTTATTGCAGCGTTCATGATTATACCGACTCGTGAATGATAATGCAACACGCGGCGGTCTCTTCGAGTTGACTCGCGCCGCTATTATCCGGTATTATTAGGTAAGAATCCCTTCGGGATTCTGCGGATACGCGCCCGCTTCGCGCTGCGCGCCGCCATATGGAAAGATTCGTTCTACTATTCTTGAGCAGGAGGCTTCGCTTCTTTTCAAGCGCCAAGCTGAGCGAGTGAGGAGGGAGTGAATGTGCACAAGGAAAACGAG
>JAISBH010000162.1 GCA_031266295.1 Oscillospiraceae bacterium
CCATACGGGTCTGTATGGAGTGCGTCGGCATCGGGTGACGAACGCGTTTATCTGAAACGAGCGCGCTTGTCCGACGCGTGTTATAGACGTCGATACCATTCATGAAGGAAGCGGTGAACTTGGCGCGTCAGCGTTCTGTAAGGGGATTCGTTCAAGCGGGTTGGGCGCTGCTGACCAACGGGCATTTGACTGGGTTCTGGACGGGGAGACTGTATCAGGGCAGCCTGAAGCAAATCTGCGTTCCGGGACTGAATTGTTACTCTTGCCCCGGCAGCCTGGGAGCGTGCCCGATCGGCGCGCTGCAAGCGGTGCTGGGTAAAGCGGGGTATCGGTTCTCATACTATCTCGCGGGTTTTTTCCTATTAATGGGTGGTGTGCTGGGGCGGTTTGTGTGCGGGTTTCTCTGCCCGTTTGGATGGATCCAGGAGTTGCTGCACCGGATTCCGCTGCCCAAGGGATGGAAGGAGCGCGCGAGCGGGTTCCGCTTTGATCGGACGCTTAGATGGCTTAAGTATATTATATTGGTTGTATTCGTGATCGCGCTGCCCTTGACCGTCGTGAACGCGGTCGGCGGAGGCTCGCCCTGGTTCTGCCAATGGATATGCCCCGCAGGCACGCTGGAAGCCGGGATTCCACTGGCCATTCAGAACCCGATGATCCGCGCCGCGCTTGGCCTGTTGTTCAGTTGGAAGGCGTTTATACTAGCGATAACCGTCGCCGCGTCCATACTGATAGCACGGCCGTTCTGCAAGTATGTCTGCCCGCTCGGAGCGATATACGGCTTGTTCAATAGGGTCGCTATATTTCGCTATTATATCGATGCGAATAAGTGTACGTCGTGCGGCGCGTGCCGCAAGCATTGTCCGATGAGGATCGACCCGGCGCGCGAGTGCAACCATATAGAATGCGTGCGATGCGGGAATTGTCGGCGCGTCTGCCCCGCCGGGGCGATTGGATGCACTAAGGCCTGTTCGCGCGGGATTGCGGCGCGGCGCGATAACGCGGAAATCTGAGGGCCAAGTGGGTTGACGCTGCATGAATCCTGCAAATTCGCGGGTTAATCAGGGAACAAAATGAAATAATGTGAATCAAAAAAAGGTAGGTTGATGATTAACCCTAACTATACCCTTAGTGATACGGAGTGAAAGAGCATCATGGAAAGAAGGTCTTTACATTGATTCGGATGAGATCCAGTCTTACAAAAGCTCGCCGCGCGCGCGTCCTCGCAATGACGATCATTGCGGCGCTGTTGACATTGAGCGCGTGCGCCTTGGCCGACGCGCCAGTCGCGCTGATTGACGCGCCAAGCACGGCGTTATCCGCGTTCGCGGATAACATCGACGTCGAATACGCGAAGTCGGCGCTTGAGAATATTCGCGCGTTCGGCACGAACCCCGACCTCGGATTCCGTAACGCCGGTTCATCGGCTGAGCTGGAAGCCGGGGATTATATCGCGGCTGAGATGGAGCGATTCGGGTTTACCGTAACTAAAGAGCCGGTTGCGCTGGATACATGGACATTCAAGGAAGGCAGCGTTACATTCACCGATGCTGAGGGTGGTGAATACACGGCGCTTCTGGCGGCGGAACAGATAGACTTCCACGCGAAGGATCAGACGTACGAGATCATATACGCGAATTCAGGCACGGACGCCGACTATGAAGGCCTGGACGTCGCCGGGAAATTTGTGCTGGTGGATATCGATCAGGTAGAGGATTGGTGGATCAACTGGCCGGCGTATCAGGCCGTCGCGAAGGGCGCGGCGGGCATCATCGCGGTAAGCTTCGGCGGATACGCGACATACACGGATGATACGTTAGGCGTGCAGGACTATTGCGGTCCGGCCGACGTGCCCGCGCTGAATATCAGCATCACGGACGGTAATGCGCTGAAAGCCGCTATCGAAAAGAACGACGGTTCGGTTACGGCCACACTGACGGTCGACAGTACGGTAACGTATAACGGCGAAGCCTATACTATCGTATGCGCGCTGCCCGGCACAGGCGGCGGTCTGCAGTCTGTCAGCCTGATAGGGCATTATGACGGATACTTCCACGCCTTTGACGATAACGCGTCCGGCAGCGCCGCGCTGCTGGGCATCGCCAAGGCCATGAGCGACAGCGGCTATAAACCCCGTCGGCCTGTCCGCATTGTGTTCAATCCGGCGGAAGAATGGGGATTTGCGGACTCACGGTACGACTGGGCGGCGGGATGCTGGGTCAGCACGCGCAATCATCCCGAATGGGCCGACGATACGTTCCTGACCATCAACATAGACGGAGGCGTGGTTCATGGCAGCGCCGAGGCCTACAGGATGCGCGTGCCTTATGAATTTGCGGACTTTATCCTGTCGTACGGCAAGAGCGTTGACGGCAACCCGCTGGACGGATTTGACGTCTCATCGCCCATGTGGACGTGGACGGAAGGCTGGCCATACTCCATTTCAGGCATCCCGGTTATCGACAGCGGGATGATAGAAGACGACAGCGTGGGCGAAAGCGTCTACCATTCAAGCAGCGATACCGAAGAATCGTCAGGATATGATCCGGAAACGTTCGCCTATAGCATGAAGCTATACGGGTCGCTGGCAATCATGTTCGATCAGACGGACGTAAGGCCGACGGATTACGCAAGCTTCTTCCGCGCCTTCGCCTCTCAGATCAGCACGGACGGTAACGAGAACGCGTTAGCGCTCGCTGAGGCTGCGGCGGAGGCTGAGGAAGCTTCGGCCGCGCTGGCCGAACGTCTAGCGAGCGTCCCGATAGAAGACGCGGACTCGGTAAACCGGAAGCTCAACGCCCTGTACAAGGATGTACAACAGAAACTGTATACGATCGATTGGAATGAATCGGTACAGTTTGTATATGAGTATAAGCAAACAAATGTGGCCGCGCTGCGTGACGCAATCGAAGCCATCAAGGGCGGCGGCCCGATAACCGCGCTGGATGAATATCTCTGGCAGATTGACCTCAACTGGTACGCATACTCGTTCGACGAGGCGACGGTTGACTACTTCATCAATCAGGTGCTTGGGCAGGACGCCAAGAACTCGTGGGGCGCGGGTTACATTGACTCCGCCGCGAATCTGTATGGCGTAATCCGTTCGATAATGGGAAAAACCAATCGCGACCTGCTGGATGTTTCGTACGCCGAAAGCGAGCCGGCGGATTTCGCGGATGAGATTGCCATACTAGAGCGGGAGTTGTCGATTCAGGAGGATGATCTCAACGCCGTTATTGCCGAAGCGATTGCGGATATTGAGTCGATCATTGAGGTTATCGGCACGATCGCTAGGTAGGTTAGGGCGGGTTAGGTTTAATGGCGGCGGCGCGTGCAGCGCCGCCGCCATTAAGTTTAAGTCGGCTCGCCGTGATCGCCGTACCACTTGCTTTGTTCCCGAAACAGTCGGGCGTATTCTCCGCCGTTATTGAGCAATTCCTCGTGTTTGCCGTCCTCAATGACCGCGCCGTCCTTGAATACGATTATTCGATCCGCCAGCGCGGCGGCGGAGATACGGTGTGTCACGAACATAACGGTTTTATTTGCGGCTAGATCGATGTATTTCTTGAATGCTTCCGCTTCGGCGAGCGGATCGAGATTGCCCGTCGGCTCGTCCAGTATAATGAAATCACGATCGCGATAGGCGGCGCGGGCAATCGCGAGCTTCTGCCACTGACCGCCGGACAGATCCGTGCCGCCGCTGTCCTTGCCGAGCAGCGCATCTTTCTGCGCTCCGTCAAAGCCTGAGAACTCAAGAGCGCCCTCAATCCCCGCCTCATCGCGCGAACGGCCGACGTCGCCGAAGAATACATTGTCGCCGACCGTAAACGTAGTATACCTCGACGGATCCTGCATGACGGTTCCGAAATTATTCATGGAGACGGCGCGCAGTTCTCCATCCGACGGCGTGAGCATATCTGTGATCAGCTTGACGAACGTCGTCTTTCCCGCTCCATTCTCACCCACCAGCGCGACCTTCTCCCCAGCCTTGACGGTAAGCGTAACGCCGTTTAACACATACCTGTCCGCAAGCGGATAGCGGTAGCGCAACCCACGGCACTCGATAACGCTCTTTTCAGGCGGCTCGGCGCGCCCGGTTGTTTCCGGCAATGACATCATATCGTGAAATTGAGCGGCTTCGTTCTTCTTTGACGCAAATGTCGTTACCGCCCGCAGCAGGTCTATTACGTCGTTGGACAGCGTATTGGTTAACTGCATTACAGCGGCCAGCGCGCCTAGCGTGATTTGCCCTGCGGCCATCATCATTATGGCCAAAATGCTGCCTGCGGCGATAACCAGGTTCGCAATAAGGCTGTCCACGGCTCGCAGCAGCATGTTATGTCTCATCCGCTTGCGTTCGGCGAGGGTGTAGTCGTCGGCAAGCTTCTTCCACTTGTCGAATATGAAGTCGTGCAGGCCCAGCGTAAGAAGTTCCTTACCGGAAACGGATATCATCAGGTTCTGGAAATAATCCATCTTGCGGAGGGCTTCCGCGTGCTCCTTGCGGAACTTGAACTGCAGCTTGCTGTTCGTGAACACGAACCACACGCACGGCAGCGGTGCGAACAGGATTATCAGGCACAGCATGGGGTTGAATATGTATAGCGTCGCCGCGATGCCCGCCACCGATATGGCTTTGCCGATGATGTGGAAACCGGCGCGCATCACGTCTGTGCTCACGCCGTTCCATCGATCGCCGACAAATGCGAACGTCTGCTCAATGTTGTCGTTGATCTTGGAAACCTCGAAATACTCCGGCGATATGGCGGCAAGCTTCGCGAACATCTTCGTTTGCATGAATTCCTGCAGGCGGTTGGCTTGCACCAAATCCAGCCGCTCGATACTCTCCATTTGGTAACAATAGCGCTCAATCATCCCGGCAACGTATTCTATAGCAAAATACGCGGCCAAGAGCAGCGCCGCCGGCAGCATGGTTCTCTCGATGGAAGCAAGCTGCGCCGCGCCAATATAACGTTCCCATATCAGCGCGAGCGCGGGACGAAGCAGCGCAAGCGCGATCACCAGTCCGAGGAAGATGCAGCTGACCAGCGTTGTGGAGCGAAAGGTATACAGCCACAGCGAGAACAGGTGCGTCAAGCGCGGCTTGGCCTCACGGTTGACGGCGTGTTCCACGGCGGACGTACGGTCAGTCATGGGCTTCACCGCCTTTCGTATCATACCATTGTTTCTGCGCGTTCCACATGTCCGCGTACAGCCCGCCGGACACAAGCAGCGCCTCGCGGCTGCCAGACTGGGTGACGCGTCCGCCGGAGATAACTAAAACGCGGTCGGTTATTGATGTAGAGCCTAGACGATGCGTTATGAATATGGCGGTCTTGCCCGCAGACATCTCCGCGAATTCCTCATAGAGTCTGCTCTCAGCCATTGGGTCGAGCTGGCTGGTAGGTTCATCCAGTATCAGGATAGGCTTTTCGCCCATGAACGCGCGCGCTATCGCGATGCGCTGCCACTGTCCGCCGCTGATATCGACGCCACCGCTGAAGTCCCTCCCCAGCAGCGTATCCGTGCCGCTTGCCAGTTCGCCGACGAACTCATCAACGCCCGCTTTATTTATCGCGGCGGTTATGGCGGCCTTGTCGCCCAGTTTGCCGATATCGCCGGCCGCGACGTTCTCTTTCAGGGTCATGTTGTATCGGGTGAAGTCCTGGAACACCGCGCCGAACATCCGCTGCAGCGCGGCGCGTGAGTATTCGCAGATGGGTATGCCGCCCACGCGTATCTCGCCGCTGTCAGGCTCAAACAGACCAAGCAGCAGTTTCACCATCGTGGACTTGCCTTCGCCATTCTCTCCGACGATCGACACCTTCTCGCCGGGCTGAACACGGAAGGTCAGTCCGCGCAGAATCTCCTTATCAGTGCCGGGATACTTGAAATAAACGTCGTCAAACTCCACCGCGCATGACGTCGGCGGATCGTCGATCACCCCGCGTCGATCATCGGACAGGTTGAAATACTTCTCATAATAGTCGAATGATTTTATATGAAACTCACCCCAGCGAAATAGATGCGTCGCGCCGTTCAAATCCCACATCAGGGTGTTGAACAACGCTACCGTAAGGCTTATAGTCATGCCGATATCTAAACTGCCGCTATAGCACAGCCACAGCAATATAAGCGCGTTGCCCATCTGCGCCGCTATTGTGATGTTGCCGCCAGTAAACTTCTTTCTTAGATTATTGAAATAGTATCGCTCATATTCTTTATTGCGGCTGTTCAACCGCGCGCGGTATGTGTCTACTAGGTATCCCGACAGCCCGAACAGCCTGTTTTCTTTGACATATTCGCGCGAGCGCAGCATTCCGCCAAGCAAGCCGTACGAATGTTCGCGTTTCCAGTAGCCTTCCATTTCCTGATATATATTCTCATTCGTTTTGGACGACACATACGTTTCAATAATAAACGGGCCGACTATGGTCAATACCATCCACCATCGCACGCTCGCAAACAGCCACAGCGTCCCTGCAGCCCCGACGACTGACGTGACCGCTATTCGCAGATACATCGGAAACAGATGGCGCGCGGCGCTCTCAACCCGATTGTATGCTTTGTCGATTATCTCCTTGCCCGCTTCGCTCTCGATGTGCTCATACTTCATTCGTTTGAGTTTCTGGAGCATCTTGCCCTTATATGCAGTGCGCAGCGCGAGTTGGGATCGCGGTTCGGCATAGACATACATAAACAGATCGCCTAGCAGCGGCTGCACGATCTTCAGCGCGGCAAACAGCGCGAGATAAGGAGCGAAAGCCGCGAGCGTTATCGAGCCGCTTGCCACGCTCAAACCCAGGTTGAGCACGCTGCCGTTAACCCAAATACTGATAACCCTCATCACACCACCCGCTGCGGCAACCAGCGGCACGAGAATCACAGTCACAGGCATCTCGGCGTACAGAACACCCAATAGGTCGCGATATGCCTTGTATATACGCTTCACACAAACACCCCTTGCGTCGCGTCGCTATATTGCACTATAATCCGCGCGCGGCGGCAAGTCAAGCAATCCAGGATATTCCTTGCCGAAGGCTGTCGGTCGACGCGAGATATCATCAAGAATTTGCATAATACACCAGCATCGAATGCAAATTTCCTCGAAATGACGGTTGACAAATCACGCCCATCGCCTTACAATCAGCTTGTAGAATGACGCGGTATATACATCGAGCGTCATTTTACAACCGTTCTATTACCGTTATTTACGAATAGGAGGGACAGGCGTGACAAAAACGACGAGGAGAACCGCCGCGATGCTGGCGCTGTTTGCGCTGATGACGACGGTGTGTATGGGCGCGACTGCCGAAGGCTTTGTGTCGCAAGTGACCACTGCTCCGGAAAACATCGCGGAAGAGCAGGTCGTTCGGCTGCTGATGTCTTACGAAATCAGCGAATGGAACCCGCTCGTGCCGTCCGACGCGACGACATGGGCGAATTACATAGATTCGCTGGTCGAGTATGACAGCTACGGCATGTGTCAGCCGTGCCTGGCCGAATCGTGGACCAAGTCCGACGACGGGCTGGTCTGGACATTCAGCATCCGTCAAGGCGTGCCGTGGCAATACAACGACGGCAGCGAATACGGCGAAGACGTCAAGGCGCAGGACTGGACCACTACCGCGAAGTATATTCTGACGCCTGAGCACGCCTCGCGTACCGCCGACCTGCTCTACATCTTCGAGGGCGCGGAGGATTATTATGACGCGCTGTCACGCGGCGAGGAGGGCGACTGGGATGCGGTGGGGATCCGCGCGACCGGCGATTACACGCTAGAGTTCACGTTAATCAACCCGCTGCCGTACTTCCTGTCCATGCTGACATATAACTGGGGCTACCCCACCTGCACAAAGTATCTGGAGGAGATGGGCGATAACTTCGGGATAGACCCGTTCTCGTTCCTGTACTGCGGCGCGTTTTTGATTGAGGATTGGCAGCCCGAGTCGATCCGGATCGACGTGGCGAATCCGTTGTATTGGGATAAGGAAGACATTCACGTCGAGAGGATCGAGCGGCAGTTCAACGCGGAGGCCTCGACCCTGGAGGCCGAGTTGCTGCTGCGCGGCGAAACGACATACGCCGATATTCCGACAAGCCAGCTGGACGCTTGGATCAACGATCCGCAACGCGAGAAGCTGATTCGCCCGAGTATTCCGTCGGGGCGCAGCTATTGGCTGCTGTTCAACTTCTGGCCGAATTTCCCGGAACAATATGACCGCGAGAATTGGCTGCTGGCGGCGAACAACTATAACTTCCGCAAGAGTATATACTACGCGTTTGATAGAATCGCCGCGATGTCAACGGCGGATCCATATCATCCGGAGAACTTCGTGATGCGCACGGTCATACCGCCGAACTTCGCCGCGGCGGCTGGTAAGGATTACACACTGCTGGGTGATTTGGCCGATATCACGAGTACGGATCAGCATCAGCCGGAAAAGGGGCTGGAGTATAAGGCGCTGGCTGTCGAGGAACTGACGGCGGCGGGCGCTAAGTTCCCGATCCAGATATACATGCCCTACAACACGGGCCTTGCGAATAACCCGGAACGCGCGCAGGTTATCGAGCAGCAGCTAGAGAGGGATTTGGGAATCGACTACATCGACGTCATCCTTGAGGGATACCCGGATACGGATTACCTGAATGTTACGCGGCGCGCTGGCAATTACTGCCTGATGGAGTCTTACTGGGCTCCCGATTACGCGGATCCGGAGACGTATACCGATCCGTTCGCGATAGGACAGAAGTATAACTACATCTATATGGCGGATGGGTTCGGCGAGGCGACGACGGCAGATGATCCTGAGGGGCGTCTCGGGTTCGACGGTGGATTCTGGAAGAACGCCGTGTACGATCAGATGGTGAACGCCGCCGCCGGTGAGGTGCTGAACCTTGAGAAGCGGTATGTCGGACTGGCGAACGCGGAGGCTTGGCTGATCAATCAGGCGTTTATTGTACCGCTGGGCGCTGTGTATTCGACGGGTTATCTGTCCAGCTATATGAATCCGTTCGAGTCGCAGTACGCGCTGTTCGGAATGAGCGGCGATAGGTATAAGTATCAGTATGTGATGAAGGAACCAATGGGAACGGATGAGTTCCTGGAAAAACAGGAGATATGGGAACGGGAGCGCAATGAGCGTATATCGGCTGCACAGGCGGCGGGTGTAGATTACTAGGCGGCGTTAGCATGGTGGGCGGGGTACTCTCCCCGCCTCGCTGGCTCGTTGGCGGGATGTGCTGGGTTGCGCTGTGCGATCATCGGCTGGTCGCTGCGGCGGGACGCTGTTCGATCTGCGGATCGAATGCGCTTTAAGTTTGTGGCGCCCCGC
>JAISBH010000187.1 GCA_031266295.1 Oscillospiraceae bacterium
AGACAACCTAACCTATTCGCAGCTTACGCCTGTGTGGTTCAACAAAATGCAGGAATGGCTTGGATTGAACAAAGACAAGACCGAGTATTGGGACATTCTTGACGCTGACCGCCAACAGACAGGACACACTCACAATCGGACAGAACCTTTGGCTGACGGCGATTATCATCTCGTCGTTCGTGCTTATATCGTAAACAGCAATGGCGAGTTTCTGATTCAACGTAGGGCATTAAACAAAATCGGATTTCCGGGTATGTGGGAGATGCCGAGCGGAAGTGCGATTGCGGGAGAGGACAGTCTAACCGCCGCAATTCGTGAGGCGTGGGAGGAATCTGGCATCGCGCTGTCGCTTGAAAGCGCCGAATTGTTTTCAACCTATCGGCGTGGTACCTCGTTCTATGATAACTGGCTATTCCGGCAAGAATTTAACCTTGCGGACGTGGCTCTGCAAGAGGGCGAGACGATTGACGCCAAAGCCGCAACTATCAACGAAATTGCCATGATGATGGAGCGCGGCGAATTTATCGGGCGGGATGTGTTCTCGGAATTTGATTTATTGGAGGGATTAGTGAAATGAAAACTGTAATCGCAATTTAGCGCGCTCAAACGGTTCATCACAGCAATGGAAGGTAGTGCTGGGCGGGACGACGGCGCGTCCGAGCGCATCGCAGGTTCCCGCCGCCGTCGGCATGGCCATGCCAGCATTTTCGCAGCGGTCGCTCAAGGCGGGCGGTGTAACACTACGCCAATTCAGGAACTCGTTCGCCGTAGTAAACCATCAACTGCGCAAGAATCGCACCCCAGTTGCGGATGGCGTCGCCCACTTCTCCATCACCTGTATCATGATTAAGTACAGCTGCTTCAGCAGCGCGTCGTCGCTGACGAACGCACCTTTCGTCTTGGTCGCTTGCGAAGCAGGCGGTTGAAGTTCTTGATCGCGTTTGTCGTGTAAATGATCCTGCAGATCTCCTCAGGAAAGCGGAGAATCGTGGCCAGTTCACCTCAGTGCGCACCAGAATTGGTAAGAATTCCGAAGGGATTCTTACCAATTCTGGCATCGTTCGCCCTATCTCGCGTGCGGACGTTCTCCGAGCGTGCAGATACAGTATTTTGTTCCGATGGTCATACTTGCTGTACCCTAAGGTTTCTTCAAGCTCAGCATCCATCATTTCCAGGATCATGGACGTAGCCAGTTCTTTTACTAATGACTGTACGCCGCTGAACCCCTTTATCCTCTTTTCCTCGATCAGCTATCAAAACAGAATCTTTTATTGCCATGTTTTACATCCATTACCTTTATTCTGTCATGTCTTTTGGAGGCTTACACTATAATTTCAGTGCTCTCTGAAGGGTCGTCCATATTTTCTTATTCCTGGACATGCTCTTATTTGGGCGCGCACCCTCGTAGAACTCTCACTAATGCACTCTTGCTTGTAGTTCACCCGCACCGTTTTCCCGTTATTCCCGTGATCCGCAGCGTCAGCACCGCCGTTTTCTTCAGCATCTCGTCGTTAAACGACCAGTTTCCCGGATGCGCCTGATGATCCATCAATAGTGACAAAGCGTCGCGCTTGTCCTCGTACGCGGTCAAAAAGCGCACAACCGCTTCGCCCATTATGCTCGCGTAGCCGAACCCATATTGACAAGCCTCGCTGCCCTCTCGCAGCGCGTGGTCTGTGTCCAGCTCAAACGTCACTATAGGGTTCTTGCGCATCAGCTCCAACTTCCGACCCTGCGCCGCGCTGTGGACATACAGTCTCCATGTCTCGGGCGGCGTGTCGGGTGCGGCGTTATAACCGTAGTTCATTGGCACGATATACGCGCGCCCCTTGTCGACCAGACCCAAGCGCAGCACCTTGCCGCTTACTAGAATATCGAATAGTCCTGCGGGATCAGTCACAGCGCGGTCGGCGCGGCGCATCGGACGCGAGGCGGGGGCCGAAGCATTCTCGGACATGGGCAGTCCTCCATTCAATAATTGCACTCAACATTATGAATCAATTATAGCATAACTCCCTCGCAAGTCAAAACAAACCTCCCGCGCGTCAGGCTTGTTTCCGCATATACCCATTATCCCCCCGCATACACTTGCATGAATTCGCCAGCGGGAGGTATTAGGTATGAAGGACTATATCGAACAGCGTGTTCTGGATATCGCGAAATTTCTGGCGGGAAGCGGCTCTACCGTCCGAGACGCGGCGCGCAAGTTCCACGTCTCCAAGTCGACGGTTCACAAGGACATGATGGATCGTCTGCCATATCTCCACTCGGAGTTAGCGCGCAGTGTTCGCCACGTGTTGGATGTGAACAAGGCCGAGCGCCACCTTCGTGGCGGCCAGGCCACATGCATGAAATACAAAAGGAAAAACAGCGAGGGTTGACACCATCAAGAAGGGTTTTCGGCAAGCGCGCAGAATCATTCTCATAAGGATTTATGGGAAGGGGCTGATCGCCATGCTAGGACGAGAGGATGTAGGCGTGGATTTCGGCACGTCGACATGTCTGGCGGCCGTCAAGGGGCGGAGCATCGTTCTGCGCGAGGCGGCGCTGTGTGCGCTGGATCGCAATACGCGCAATATTATCGCCGTAGGCGACGAGGCTTTACGTATGCTGGGCAAAACCTCCGGTCATATACTGATGATGCGGCCATTGAAACACGGATCGGTGTCCGATTACGACATTACTACGCGTATGCTTAGGTATTATTTACGGAAGGTTCAGGGTCGGCGCGCGTTCCTGCGCCCGCGTGTGTTTCTTTGCGTACCCGGCAGCGTCACGGATGTGGAGAAACGATCCGTAAGCGACGCTATGTTGGACGCGGGCGCGCGCCGCACCCAATTGATAGATAATGCCGTAGCCGCTGCGATCGGCGCAGGGTTGGACGTCGCTGGGCACTATGGCCATTTGTTGGTGGATATTGGCGGCGGAGTGACCGATATAGCCGTCGTGTCGATGGGCCGCGTGGTTGCGCGTGACTCGACGCGCTCAGGGGGAGATCGGTTCCATGAGACCGTAATGCGCGAATTGCGCCGCAAGCATAACCTGATGGTGGGCGAGCGTACTGCTGAGGAACTCAAGACCACCATGGGTGCAGTCATCTCACGCGACACGCCTATGTATATGGATGTGACGGGCCGCAACCTGATCCTTGGTCTGCCGCGCACCGTACGTGTCAATTCGGACGAGCTGACCGAGGCCATGGAAGAACCGACGCGCGACATCGTCGAGGGCGTCCATTCCGTGTTGGAACACACCCCGCCGGAACTGGCAGCCGATATATTCGATCGCGGCATGACGCTGGTCGGCGGCGGTGCGATGCTGACCGGACTGGCCGAGACATTGTCGAATCAACTCAAGATACCGTGCCGCACACCTAATGATCCGACAGCATGTGCGGCATTTGGTCTTGCGCACATCATGGATAATTTGGACGCAATGAGTGATCTTCTAGCATAAATTATACACATTCGACACGTCGGGCGTGCGGTTTGTCGAAACTAGCGGTCTAGCGCTCTAGTGTTGCAATATTTATGTAATAATTACAGGCGAACAATCGCGCCCGTTCGAGCCGATTCTATCAAGCCGCGCTGCTTTCGACAGCGTTAATTTGATGAATTACGTAGTTTTACAGTATTCGCATAGTTGTATGTTAAGATTCTTTAAAACTTAGAAAATCGACAATTGATAAATAATTTCGACAAGAACGGCTATTGTAAAATAGATAACCTGTCGCTATAATAAACAAGCAATGAAGATTGATCGAATCCGCGCGAAACTCTTGCCTATTTGGCCGTGATTAGACCATGGCAACGTGGCGCGGTCGGTCGATCAATTCAAAAATGTGCGCGCGTTCGCGCGAACGGAGGGGGATAACTATGAAGGAAGCATTCTTGAGGCGGGTATGCAAGGAGCTTACGCGTTTAACCGAGGAGGCTTATCTGGCGGGGGACAGCCAGCAAGCGCTGGTCTGGAGCCAGAAGCTTGACAAGGTGATATACCAGCTGCTGCTCATCCAAAACCGGGATACGCTTGAGTCGCTGAGGGTCAAGAAAGCCAGTTGAACGGCGGGCTGGTAATCCATTTGACCCATTAGCAGGGGACGCGCGACCGATCGAGGGGGATCGGTCGCGTGTTTTTTCGAGGGGATAAATTTATGGCTTTTATGAAACCAACTTTGTATAGATCTGCTTGAAGGATTCTCATTTTATATCGATTTTATTATCAAACCGCACAAGAACCACATATTGTCTGTCATTCATTATTTGACACCTCTTTCATTTCATTAACGAATTGATTGCCGCATCGGGTAAGCTCCCCCAAAACTCGCTCAATACCATACTCCTGTTTGCACCAGTTATCGTGGCTGATGCCGTAAACATCCACGGGAACAACGAAAATCTCCGCATCGGGGAAAGAAAGCTGATAGCACATTAGTGAGCGGCGAGCGTGAAAGGCTTTGCAAACGATTAAAGCCTTACGAACAAGCAGTCCATTTTCGTCTGCGACCTTGCGGGAAAATAACGCGTTTTCTTTCGTATATCCCGACTTATCCTCACCAATTATCGCATCTAGTGGCACCCCGTTTTTCAATAGAACATCCGTATAGAAAGCGCAGTCAGTTTCATAACTACCGTTATAAATGTCCGCTTTTATCTTCACTCCGCCGAACTTTCCGTTCTTAACGCCCTTGCCTCCGGCTGGAATAAGCACAGGCGCGTAACCCAAATGATATAATTCTGCCGCCCTTTCGGGTATTGCGGGGTCGCTCCCGCCGGGCAGGAGTATTACATCTGCTTTTTGCGGTTCGTCCGAGATAAATATGAAGTCCGTGATGCCGCTGATTATGCGTTCGTTCATTGCGCCGCCCTCCATTCCTCTTGAAGCTGCCGTATAGACTGCTGCCGCTGACTGCGGTCTTCGCTCGTCGCCCGTTTTACAACAGCGTACAATTCCGGTGAAAACGGCCACGTTTCTAACGAGCGGTCGGAGTCCGCGAACAGGCAGAACGCCGTTGCACCCATCGTATAGGCGTTCGTCACTTCGTCAATCACCGCGCCGTTCCTGCGCTCCTCCGGCGAAACAAACCGCGCCGAACCCCATAGCCCCATTTTTCCGACGTATGGCGACTTTTGATAAAAGTCAATATCACAGATGATTGTCCGCTCGTTTTGAGCGTCCCACATAATGATTCCGTCATAGAAATCAATGGCAACGTAGCCTTTGGCGGCAACATGGGTATGAAACGCTACAATGTCTTCAAAAATGCGCTCCTTCGTTTCAAGGGAGAGCGCCTTGAAAGCCTTGTAGTCCGCAGGGTACATCCTTTGGGCGCAGATGGCGCCAACCCATTCAAACACCATAGCGAACCCGCCGCCGATTTCTTCTGCTTTCACAAAATGAATCAGGTTCGGGTGCGACAAGTCCTGATAGATTAGCACTGCGCGCTTTAGGTTGGCGACGGCTTCTTCCGCGCTTGCTCCGCCGCGTTCGGTAGGCGCGCCCGCGAATTTGACAAAGTACCGCTTGCCGTCATAAGCTTGTACTCCAAAACACAGATTTCCGCTATCTTGATCGTCGAACACCTTAAAAACCTTGCCGTAACGATGGATGAAATCCAAATCAAATGACTTTTTCAGCTTGAGAGGAACGCCGTCTATGTATTGGACATAGAAGTCTTGCAAATACCACGTTGGCACAATGCGATTGAAGTTGTCAAACCACCGCAGAACATCCAAGTTAGCTTGCAGCCTTATCGAAAGTTCGTCAGGCGCGTTCTTTTGCATCCAAACGATTGACGTAATTGCGCTGGCAGCGGCGTAATAAGCGAACAATCGCCAAAAATCATACGACGGCTCACCTCCGAAATAGCCGTGAATCTCACCGACTGCGTAATGCTGAATATCGCTGAAGCATCTTCCGAGTTCATACCACGGGTCGCCGTACCCG
>JAISBH010000261.1 GCA_031266295.1 Oscillospiraceae bacterium
ATTTGATTCGCGATGTGGTTTATGACGGAGTAAAGATGTGAAGTTAAGTCTATAAGATATTCCCATCGCTGATACGCTGTTGCGTATCAGAAAGGACAATAAAAAAGACTGACAATCCAACAACTAACTGGCTTTTCGGCGATGACCACCCCGCCGCTCGCATATCGGAAAGGATTACGTATGAAAATACAAATCAGCGACAATATCCTGAAACACTACCTGCGCAGTGTCTACTTCATAAACGGGCAGAGCTGCGCCGGGAAATCCACGATGGTGAAGCTGCTCGCGTCGCGTTACGACATGATTTTTTGCGGGGAGAACTATCACGACGCGTTTCCTAGTAACGAACTTTCACGCTGGAAGCAGCCTGGGCTGTGCTACTTCGACACAATGAGCGGTTGGAAGGAGTGGCTGAACAACTCGCCGGAGGTGCATTGGCGGTGGACTCAAGCCGTTAACGATGAGGCCACTGAAATCGAAATAGCCGAACTCATCAAGCATGCGGCGTGCGGCAAGAAGGTGATCGTCGATACGAATATTCCGCCCTATATTCTGAAAGAAATCTCCGACTATAATCGCGTAGCGATTATGCTCTGCGACCCGGAGATTACCGCCAAACGCTTCTTTAACCGCGACGATCCGGATAAGAAGTTCATGATGGACCAAATCAAGCTCTGCAAAGACCCTGAGACGACGTTAGCGAACTTCAACGCCTGGCTTACATACCAGGATCCGAATGAGTGCGACTGGGAACACACCGGTTTTTTCACGTATAGGCGCACGAACAGTGGCGTCGACACACGCGAGGAAGTGCTTGAAATGTTAGCGAAGCATTTTGGATTGATTGAATAACAACGCTGCTTGACGCATAAAATCCGCGAATCTGCTGCAAATTTCATGCGTCAAGCAGCGTAACAGCTATACCGTCGGCCTTATAGTTTATTGCCGCGCCGCAGTTGTTCCACCCGCTCAATCCCCAGCGCGTCCAGGTACATCGCCGCCATCAGCGGCAGTTCGGGATCGCGCAGCGCGTCGGGGGTGTGCGCGTCTACGCCGATTATGGCGGTGCAGCCTTCTTGCGCCGCTATGCGCCAGAACGCCGGACACGGGTATCCCAATCCTGATGGATACCCTTCCCACGGCTGTCTTACCTGCTTGCGCACGCCGTAAAGGTTCAATTCTAGCGGGATACCCATCGAACGCGCCGCCCTGCACAGATAGCGACTCATTGAGGCCAGCTCGGGCGAGAATTCATTAAAAGGCAACAGAAATATATCCGGATGCGCGATGCAGCTGAACAGTCCTGTAGATAACCCCTCAACGCATAAGTCCAAATACTTGCGCGAGCTTGCCAAGTCCGGAAGATCCCCGACAAACGCCTGAACGTCGGCGGTCGTGTCATAATGCTGACCCAGTATCAAATAATCCACCTGTGAAGTCATTTCCTTCAATGTCGACAGATGCTGCGGGAAATACTCGCATTCCAGCCCGCACAGCACGGTCAACCGATTCTTGTGAGCCTCGCCCAGCGCGCGAATGGATTGAATATATCCGGGCAACTCATCCCAGTCCATCCGCACGGGTACAGTAAACCAATCCTTAAACGGCCATGGGCAGTGATCCGAGAATCCCAGAACGCTGTAACCGGCTTGAATTGCGGCCTCGACGTAGTCGGCGTCCGCGCCGCTGGCGTGATGGCAGCGTGCGGTGTGGGTGTGATAGTTGGTGCGCATAACGATTCATTCCTTAAACAATTAAAATCCCAATCTATACTTTATCCAGGACAGTGTCTCCCGTATGTGATTCTTCCACCACATATCCAGGGCGGATAAGCTGCCCGCACCGATCGCGTCGATACCTTGTTCGCGGCATACGGCCAGCGCGCGCGGCAAATGGTAATCGCTCGTGACGACCAATGCGCGCGACAAGTCTCGCTCCTCCATTAGATAGCGGGCATTCGCAATGTTTTCGCGGGTGTTACGCGATGTGTTGTCGACGGCGAGAAATTCGGTGGGCACGTCGTTATCGCGCATCCACTCGTACATGAAATCGCCCTCGGCCATCGGCTCGTCGTCGCCTTGACCGCCAGTGACAATGATGACCGCCCGCTTCGCGTTGAAATACTCCAGCGCGAGGCTCATGCGCCGATACAGCGCCTCCGATGGTATGCCTATGGACTTCACCTGCGCGCCCAGTACGATAATACAGTCATAATAATACGGTGTGCCCTTATACCCGTAAAGCGTGCCGACAGTCGATATGTCGTTAACAGTTGGCGATGGCACAGTATCCTCCATATGCGCGACGAACAACGCGAGCCAGCCAAACCCCGCCGCGCCGAGAAGCGACAGGAACATGATAGTAGTTAACAGCCTGCGCGGCCAAGTGCGACGCTTCATGCGGACATGTACTCCTCCTAATCGTTCGTGTGATAGCATCCGACATACAACGCTAGATACCATCGAATTCTTGCTGGAATAGCAGATTACATTTAAATAATGCAATAATGCTGAGGATATAAATAGCTGAAGAATTGGCATATACCCTTTCGCGTGCTGCGAATCTGATGTATAATGTCATCGACGCGGGGATCGCCGCGCCACGGAAATACAATGGAAGCGATAGGGGGCCGCATATGCTAACCTACTGGCAAGCCGTCATACTGGGCGTACTGCAGGGACTGGCGGAATTCCTGCCCATCAGCTCATCGGGGCATCTGCAGATAGGGCAGGCGCTGATGGGCGTAAAGAGCACGGGGCCGCTGCTAGATATACTGCTGCACGCGGGCACGCTGGGCGCAGTGTTAATCATATTCTGGCCGGATTTCCTGGCGATGATCAGTCATCCGGTCAAGGATCCCAGGATGAGGCTGCTCGCGCTGGCATCGGTGCCGGCAGTGATAGCGGCGCTGCTGTTTGACGACCAGATCAACCAGCTGTTCATATCGGGCAAGTATCTATGGATATGTTTCATGGCGACGACGGCGTTGCTGTTCGCGGGCGAGTGGCTGGCGGGATTACGGAGGAAGCGCGCCGACAGCGCGGTGACAGTCAAACACGCGTTGGCGATGGGCATAATGCAGGCGTTCGCGATACCGCCGGGTGTGTCGCGGTCAGGATCGACGATCATCGGAGGGCTGGTCGGCGGGCTGAACCGCGAGGAAGCGGCGAAGTTCTCGTTTATGATGTCGGCGGTTGCTATTGTAGGTTCGTTGATATTCTCGGTGAAGGATCTGCTGGGGCCTGACGCAATCGAATTCACGCATTGGACGATCCCTGTAGCCGGGATGCTGGCCGCACTGGTCACAGGTTATGTTGCTATACGCTGGATGCTAGATCTGATCCGACGGAAGTCGCTCCGTCCGTTTGGATGGTATACGCTAGGAATCGGTGTGTTGCTGCTAATCGATCAACTATTTTTCCTAAAGGTGTTCCCAGAGTGAGTGCACTATATACACATATTCTATTTTGAGAGGACGTCAATTATTATGCATTGGATCGTATGCCCGGATCAGAAGTCACAGGCGCAGGCGTGCGCGGCGATCATCGCGGCGCAGGTGCTGCAGAAACCGACGAGCGTGCTGGGTTTCGCGACAGGTTCGTCTCCGCTGAGAACATATGCGGAGCTGATTGAGCTGAAAAAGCGGGGTGTGGTATCGTTTTCGCAGGTGCGCACGTTCAACCTGGACGAGTATGTAGGCTTGCCGTGCGATCATCCGCAAAGTTACTGCAAATTCATGTGGGATAACCTGTTCGCGGGGATGGACATGGGAAAGGATCAGGCGAGACTGCCTAACGGCATGGCGGCTGATTTGGAGGCTGAGTGCTGTGATTATGAGCGAGCGATAGAGGATGCGGGTGGGATTGATCTGCAGCTTTTGGGGATCG
Source organism: Oscillospiraceae bacterium (assembly GCA_031266295.1). Lineage (GTDB taxonomy): Bacteria > Bacillota > Clostridia > Christensenellales > Aristaeellaceae > BNUH01. The sequence goes on from JAISBH010000261.1 coordinate 3,888, forward strand.
GGCATGACGGGCACATCGCGTTCAATGAGCCTGGGACGGAGTTCAGCAGGTTCACGCACATAGAGACGCTGAACGAGCTGACGATCGAGGCGAATCAGAGATTTTTCGCAAAGCGAGAGGATGTGCCGAAACACGCGTTGTCTATGGGGGTAGGATCGATCATGCGCGCGAGGCGGATATTGATGACCGCCTACGGCAAGGACAAGGCAAAGATCATTCGAGAGGCGTTTCTCGGCCCAGTAACGCCGCAGCTTTCGGCGTCGATACTACAATTTCACAGCGACTGCACAATTGTCCTGGATCGCGACGCCGCCAGCGCGCTCGCATAAACGGCGAAGAGGGGTGGGGGAACCCCCTCTGTCGCTGCGGCGACATCTCCCCCTAGGGGGGCGATGAGGGTTGTCGGTTACGATGTGGTTCGCAAGCAACGGGGAACCGGTTGCGCTACGGAATAGACTATCCAGGTAAAACAGGCAATCCGAAGCCGATGAATTGTGTATCACGATGGTCCAGGCGAAGCCTGGTCAGGATTCGAAAGGGCGGATAGCCCTTCGCAGGGTATCGGGACAGAGTCCCGCAAACCCCCGTTTCACCCCCCATCGGGGGGAAGGGGGGCGTTCCTCGTTCCATCGTTCCAACTCCTGCGCCCCGCCAGTAAAACGCTATAAGGCAATTGTCAACTCACACCATAGTGGCGGGGCGCTACAAACTTAAAGCGCCTCCGGTTCGAAAACCGGACAGCGTCCCGCCGCAGCGGACGTGTAGACCACGATGCACTAGGGCAGACCACACGCATAATTAAAAAGAAAATGGTATTATTGAATGGATAGAGCGCTCTTCCTCCCGACGACGGCTGATGACTTGACGGCGCGCGGCTGGGATCGTCCCGACTTCGTATTCGTATCGGGCGACGCGTATGTTGATCACCCGTCGTTCGGCGCGGCGTTATTGGGCCGCGTGATGGAGCGCGCCGGGTACAGTATAGCCATGCTCGCGCAGCCGGACTGGCGATCTTGCGAGGACTTTAAGCGGTTCGGTCGGCCCAGACTAGGGTTCCTCGTCAGCGCGGGTGCAGTGGATTCGATGGTCAATCATTACACCGCGACAAAAAAACCTCGCTCCGAAGACGCATACGCGCCCGGCGGACAAGCGGGACGTCGCCCTGACCGCGCGACAATCGTATACTGCAACCGCGTGCGCGAGGCGTTTCCGTCCACGCATCACAACAGAATGCCCATAATAATCGGCGGGTTGGAGGCCTCGCTGCGCCGATTCGCGCACTACGATTACTGGGACGACAAGGTTCGCGCGTCGATACTTGTCGACAGCGGCGCCGATCTGCTGCTGTTCGGGATGTGTGAGAAGTCGATAATTGACGCCGCGCGATGGATTGAGTCCGGCTCCGACCGCGCGTCCCTGCGGAATCTGCGCGGGGCGTGTTACCTTGACGACAATATTCCCGACGGTTACACCGAACTGCCCTCGTTCGATCAGATTCGCGGCGATAAGTGGGAGTACGCGCGCGCGTTTCTCACTCAAATGAACGAGCAGGATCCCGTCAGGGGAAACCCGCTGGCCCAGCGTCACGGCGCGACGGGCGGAGGCAAGTCTCCCACTCAAAAGATCGTCTGCCAGAATATTCCACCAACTCCGCTCACTCGATCGGAACTGGACGCAGTATACAACCTACCGTTTACCCGCGCGTGGCATCCTGACTATGACGATCAAGGAGGCGTGCCCGCGCTGGAAGAGGTGCGATTCTCGATAGCGGCTACGCGCGGATGCTTCGGCGCGTGCGCGTTCTGCGCGCTGACGTACCATCAGGGGAGGATTGTCACCTCGCGAAGCCCGCAGTCGATCACCCAGGAGGCGAGGAGGCTGACGACGCTGCCCGGATTCAAGGGATATATTCACGACGTCGGAGGCCCGACAGCCAACTTCCGCCGACCGCCTTGCGAGCGTCAACTGACGCGCGGAGCGTGCCGGGAGCGGCAGTGCATGTTCCCGAAACCATGCCCGCGGCTGAAGGCGGATCATCGCGAACTGGTGGAGATACTGCGGAATATCCGCGCGCTGCCGGGCGTTAAAAAGGTATTCATCCGCTCAGGCGTCCGGTTCGACTATTTGATGAAGGACAGCAATCCGGAGTTCCGGAACGAGCTGGTCGAGCATCATATCAGCGGGCAGCTGAAGGTCGCGCCGGAACACGCCGACGCGTTCACACTGGAATGTATGGGCAAGCCGGATATATCGGTATTCGACCGGTTCAGCGAGCGTTATTATGACGCCAACGAACGGTTGGGCAAGCGGCAGTATTTGGTACCGTACTTCATATCGGGGCATCCGGGATGCGATCTGGCTGCAGCTGTGACGCTGGCCGAGTATATGCGGGATACTCATCTGTTTCCGGAGCAGGTGCAGGACTTCTATCCGACGCCGGGGACGCTGTCCACATGCATGTACTATACCGGGATGGATCCGCGCACTATGCAGCCCATCTACATTCCCAAGGATAAGCGGGAAAAGGCGATGCAGCGCGCGCTGCTGCAGTATCGGCGTCCCGCGAACGCGCCGATGGTCAGGGAAGCGCTGCGCAAGGCTGGACGCCGCGACTTGATTGGGTTTGGGGCAAGGTGCTTGGTTCGACCGGATAGGGCGGGGGGTAACGCTTCCCGCTTGGGGGATTGATGAAGGATGGATGGGCGGCGTGAGCCGCAATGCCTGCAGCCGATATGGCGTAACCAAAAGAGGGATGGCCGTTTGGCCATCCCCTTCCTTGTTTTGCACAGATTAACCGAACGATTCCGGCTCTGGAATCAAGTAATCGAATTCACCGGGTTCATATTCACCTAAATGCTGTGAATCAAAAAAATCATCATATTGATGAACCGATTGAACTTCGCCAGTTTTGGCGTCGATGTAGACCGACCCACCCCAGGGGATATCGCCCTTCCGAGCCAAATCGTCCAAACGATACCGTTCCTCCGTTGGGTTGGGATTGATACGGTATCCGATCCGCCATACTGGATTATCCGCATCATAAACCCGATACGAAACGGAAGGATTAACGTAGCAAGCGAGCGTTTCCTCGCTCCAGCCCAGCTGCTCCATCACTGCGGCGTTGGCGATAGCGAGCGCTTCCTCTTGGGTAATGTCATCGGCTGTTGGCAAGGCATAGGGAATCTCCGCCAGCGGAAAGTATCGGCGTGTTTCACCATTGGCTACAGCATCCTTCAAAGGTTGCGCCCATTCCCTTGCGAACAATGCGAACCCTTCGACGGTAAAGAGGTTTGTGTCCGGAACAACCACATCCGGGTTATTGCCCATCTTAATCGCGCGTTCTCTTCCCCATCGGCTAATATCCATCCATGCGGCAATCCGCTCGGCAATATCATTCGTCCAACCCTTCGGTGGATAGTGTTCATGTTGGGTCACAGTCCCATCATTAAGAACCCAAACCGCGTATTCGCCTTCCTCATCGATTTGGGAAATGCCTCCCGTAGGTATCAGTTCAATGGTAAAGGTGCGCGTCGCATCCACGCCAGGTTCAAATGTATCCTGTGAGAATTGAGTAATAAACCGCCATTCGTCGATGAATTCATCCGTCAGGCCATACTGCTCCTTAAAGCAATCCCTCGCAATCACCAACGCTTCATCAAGAGAAATGTCGCCATCGCCCGGCACCACGGCTCCGCCGTATTCAGGCTTGTACATTGAATAATACTTCACCATCATGTCGCTGGTAAACGCCCTCTGCTCCAGCGTCCAATACTCAAACGGACCCCATTCATAAGCGAGAATGTCGTTGAAGTCCAGTGCCCCTTGCCGCCCTTCGCCATAGTATCCGCTCACGAGTTGCTTGGCGGTCTCGGCTTTCACCTCGTCCGACACACTCGCGTCATGCAGCAGTGCGACTTTTGCGGCGTCTAGCTCGATGCCGGCTTCCACCATCGCATCCACCAGCTTCACCAGGTTTTCAGTATCGGTGTCGAGAATGCCATTCTGAAAAACACCCTTGGAGAAACTGACTTGCGCCGCTTTCTCATAGTACGCGTTATAGATGCTCACAGCCAGCGCAGTCACCGCGACAAGCGCGAGAGCGATGGCCAGCACGAGCGCGAGCGACAACTTCTTTTTCATAGGTTTCCCTCCTTCTATCCTCATCCAAACCTCATTCTTGTTGCGCTGCGTGAAGCGCACCCGCGACAGGCCGGTATCGATGGCTTCGCGGATATACAGATCATCGTAGGGCAGCTTATTCATCGCTATACCTCCTGTCCAGATTCGCGCGCAGCATCTTGTGCGCGGCCTTCAGCCGACTGTAGACCGACGAGCGCGAGACGGACAGCGCCGCTGCAATCTCCTCCGCACCCATGCCCTGATAATAATGCAGCAAGACGACGACCCTGTACTTTTCAGGCAGCGACGACACCTCCGCCAGCAGGGACGCGTCATAGTCGTCGGATGCGGTCATGTCGACGACCTGGTCAAGCGGGACGCTCTTGGCGTGCCTGCGAAACCACGCGCCGCGCCGATAATCCTTGCATGTATTGATAGCAATGCGCGTCAGCCACGCTTTTTCGCCCTGTCCCTCAGTCGGAGGAGTACGGTCAAGCGCCTTATACGCCTTTACGAACGAATCCTGCGCGGCGTCCTCGGCGAGCGCTCGGTCTTTCAGATAAACACAGCACAGACGCAGCACTTGATCGCCATAATCCTCCATAAGCCGCTCTATGATCAGCGCCTTATCGCCCATGGCGACACTCGCGGCAGTCAACCTCGAACACCCCCTTCACTTTATAAACGAAACAGCGCGGGATTTGTCCAGCCTTTCGCAAAAAAAGCAAAAATAAAAGGGATGCGGTTCCCCGCGTCCCTTAGATAAACCAATCTTGACTAGCCTTAGTCCGGCAGAACCTTCGTGACGACGCCAGAGCCTACCGTGCGACCGCCTTCGCGGATAGCGAAGCGCAGACCTTCCTCAATGGCTATAGGCGTGATCAGCGAGCACTCCATGACTACGTTGTCGCCAGGCAGAACCATCTCGACGCCATCGGGCAGCTTGATGTTTCCCGTTACGTCCGTCGTGCGGAAGTAGAACTGCGGGCGATACCCGTTGAAGAACGGGGTATGGCGGCCGCCCTCTTCCTTGGTCAGTACGTAAACCTGACCTAGATAATGTACGTGCGGATGGATCGTGCCGGGCTTGGCGAGCACCTGCCCGCGCTCGACCTCGTTGCGCTGGATGCCGCGAAGCAGCACGCCGATGTTGTCGCCGGCCTGAGCCTGATCCAGCAGCTTCTTGAACATTTCAACACCCGTGACGACCGTCGTGCGGCTCTTTTCCATAAGGCCGACGATCTCTACGGTATCGGATACCTTGACTACGCCGCGATCCACGCGACCGGTTGCGACCGTGCCTCTGCCGGTGATGGAGAACACATCCTCAACGGACATCAGGAACGGCTTGTCGGTTTCGCGCTGCGGATCGGGTATGTAGGTATCGACAGCTTCCATCAGCTCGAATATGCACTTGCACTCCGGCGCGTTCTTTACGTCGTCTCCGCCGTTTACAACATAGTTCATCGCCTGGAGAGCGCTGCCGCGCACGATCGGGATATCGTCGCCCGGGAACGAATAGGCGCTGAGCAGCTCGCGGATCTCCATCTCCACCAGCTCGAGCAGTTCCGGATCGTCCAGCAGGTCTACCTTGTTTAGGAACACGATGATATAGTTTACGCCTACCTGATGGGCAAGCAGGATATGCTCGCGCGTCTGGGGCATCGGGCCGTCGGGAGCGGCGACTACTAGAATCGCGCCGTCCATCTGCGCCGCGCCGGTGATCATGTTCTTGACATAGTCGGCGTGGCCGGGGCAATCTACGTGCGCGTAGTGGCGCTTGTCGGTCTGATATTCCACGTGCGCGGTATTGATCGTTATGCCGCGCGCCTTCTCTTCGGGGGCCTTGTCAATTTCGTCATAGCGCATAACCTGCGCGTTGCCGAACTTCGCCAGCACCATCGTGATAGCGGCGGTGAGCGTGGTCTTGCCGTGGTCGACGTGGCCGATCGTACCGATGTTTACGTGCGGCTTCGTCCGTTCGAACTTTTGCTTCGCCATGGGAATCTCCTCCTTACATTCTTGCGTCGATGCCGCACAGGCAGTCGATCGTCTTGTCGATGGATCAAGTTCCGCCCATTAAGGAGCGGATTCTCGCACTTCGCACCTGCGCATTCACACGTCTCTACATCCTCCACACCTTAGTATCCCGCTCCAAACCCCGTGGAGAGGCAGGGAAAGGGACATAAGTTGAGCGTAACGAGATGCGCAACGCATCTCACGAAGGCACGAATACGCCGTGGAGCGGGTGATGGGAATCGAACCCACATAACCAGCTTGGGAAGCTGGCACTCTACCACTGAGTTACACCCGCGCGAACATGGAAACCCGGTTCATCAGGCATTCAACATTGTACGTTTGTTCGGGGGTTTTGTCAAGTGGTTTTGGCGCTCCATGGGTAGTTTTTCCGAATGGTGCGTGAGTATGCGCGGCTTGAGGCCTGCCGCGCCTTAATATTGCGTAATTGCCTGAAGACATGAGTCGCGCTGGCAGGACGGCGCGATTCGTGGTATACTATACACTATACTGAACCATGCGAGGCATTGTTTACGCCATCGTCAAGGAGGTGCGCCCGGATGACCCACAGCATTGACAGCATCCGCCGCCTGTGCGAACCTGTCGCGCGCCGGTACGGCGTAAAAAAGCTCGCGCTGTTTGGATCGTATGCCGCCAACAGGCAGCGTTCGGACAGCGACGTCGATCTGTTGATGGATAAAGGCAGGATCATCGGACTGTGGGAGTACGCTGGTTTCGTCATGACGTTGGAGCAGGCGCTCGGCGCACACGTGGACGTTATTACGTATGACTCCGTTGGCGACGCGTTCATGGGTTCGCCCATCAACGACGAGGTAGTGCTTTATGAAGATAAGGGATAAGGTTGTCTTGCAGAAGATCATTCGTTTTACCGACGAGATCGCGTATACATCCGAAGAGTATAGCTTAACGCTGGAAAAGCTCAGTACGATGATCACGCCGAAAAACGCCGTCGCCATGTGCGTGCTGCAAATCGGAGAACTGGCCGGTGTTTTGTCGGATGATGTGAAGCGGAAATACCCCGGCGTTCCATGGCGGTTGATGAGTGCTATGCGTAATATCGCGGCGCATAATTATGGTGCCTTCGACCTGGAACTTCTTTGGGAGACGGCAACGCGTGACGTACCCACTCTGAAGGCGTACTGCAAACATATTCTGCTTGTTGAGCCTGTTGACGAGTGATATACTAGCCTATTATACCGCCCATGCAGGGAGGAGTATTCTTCATGTTCAACCCCGTATCCACCGACCTTAACTTCCAAGCCCGCGAGAAGGACGTATCCGCGTTCTGGAGCGAGAGAGGCATATTCGCCAAGTACCTGCGGCTGCGCGATGGAGCGAAGCCGTTCACGTTCTATGACGGTCCTCCGACAGCGAACGGTCGTCCGCACATCGGCCACGTCGAGACGCGCGCGTTCAAAGACCTGATCCCGCGCTACCGCACAATGAAGGGCTTTGACGTGATGCGCAAGGCCGGCTGGGACACCCATGGCCTGCCCGTCGAACTGGAGGTGGAGAAGCACCTTCACCTGGACGGCAAGGATCAGATAGAGGCGTATGGCTTCGAGCCGTTCATAAAGGAATGCAAGCGGTCCGTTTGGAAGTACCTGAGCGAGTGGCGCGCTATGAGCGACACGGTTGCGTTCTGGGTGGACATGGACGATCCGTACGTTACGTACGAGAATAATTATATCGAGTCAATATGGTGGTCGCTGAAGACCATCCACGACAAAGGCCTGCTCTACGAGGGCGCGAAGTCGGTGCCGTACTGCCCGCGCTGCGGCACCGCGCTTTCAAGCCACGAGGTTGCGCAGGGTTACAAGGCCGTGACGGATGCATCCGTCATGGTGCGGTTCAAGACCGTTGACGATCCGGCGTTATCTATACTCGCCTGGACGACTACGCCGTGGACGCTGCCTAGCAACCTCGCGCTGTGCGTCGCGCCCAATGAGAGATACGCGACGGTATTATGGAAGGGCGAGCGGCTATTGATGGCCGAGGCCTTGCTTGAAAAGGTGCTCAAGGAGGATTACGCCGTCGAGCGCGTCCAGACCGGCAAAGAACTGGAGGGCATGCGTTACCTGCCTCTGTACGAAGCGGATGTGGATAAGAAGGCATGGTACGTCGTCTGCGACAATTACGTTACATTGGAGGACGGCACCGGGGTCGTGCATATCGCCCCGTCGTTCGGTGAGGACGACGCGCGGGTGGGCCGCCTGTATAACTTGCCGCATCTGCAGCGCGTCGATCCTCGCGGTCGTATGACCGACGACACCCCGTTCGCCGGATTGTTCGTAAAAGAGGCCGACCCGAAGATCATCGACGATCTAAAGCAGCGCGCGCTGCTGTTCAGCGTGATACCTTACAGCCATGACTACCCGTTCTGCTGGCGATGCGATACGCCCCTGCTGTACTACGCGCGCCCGACGTGGTTCATCCGAATGACCGCCGTGCGCGACAGTCTGATGCGCGCGAACCGTTCGGTCAATTGGCTGCCCGACAACATCAAAGAGGGCCGGATGGGCAATTTCATCGAGAATGTGATCGATTGGGGGCTGTCCCGCGAGCGTTACTGGGGGACCCCGCTGCCCATCTGGCGCTGTCCAAGCGGGCATATCCACGTGATCGGCTCCGTCGCCGAACTGCGCGAACTAGGCGCGATCGATGGTCAGCCCGTCCCCGACGACATCGAGCTGCATCGCCCGTACATCGACGCGGTGACGATCACGTGCCCCGAGTGCGGCGCGGAATCCAGGCGTGTCAAGGAGGTTATCGATTGCTGGTATGACAGCGGGTCGATGCCGTTCGCGCAATGGCACTACCCTTTTGAAAACAAGGAATTGTTCGAGTCGCGCTTCCCGGCGGACTTCATCTGCGAGGCTGTCGATCAAACGCGAGGCTGGTTCTACACGCTGCTGGCCATATCTACGCTGCTGTTCGATCGATCGCCGTTTGATACCTGCCTGGTTCTCGGTCTCGTGCAGGATGAGCAGGGCCGCAAGATGTCAAAGCACGTGGGCAACGTGATCGCTCCCGAGGATATCCTTGGCGATCTGGGCGCGGACGCGGTGCGCTGGTACTTCTACGTAAACGGCGCACCGTGGCTGCCCAGCCGATTCTCCCGCGAGATGTGCGCCGAAACTCAACGCAAATTCATGGGCACGCTGTGGAACACGTACGCGTTCTTCATACTATACGCGAACGTCGATGGATACAAACCCGGCGCGCCGCTTGACCCATCCGCGCTGACCACGCTGGATCTCTGGCTGATATCGCGCCTGAATGGGTTGGTTCAAAAAGTGGACGCCTGGCTGGATCAAACCCGCGTGACTGAGAGCGCGCGCGCCATCGCCGACTTTGTGGATGAATTGTCCAATTGGTATGTCCGCCGTAGCCGCGAACGCTTCTGGGCGAAGGGTATGCCGCAGGGCAAGGAGGCCGCGTTCGCGACGCTGCATACGACTTTGGTTACGCTGGCGAAGCTGCTCGCGCCATTCACGCCGTTCCTGTCGGAGGCGCTGTATCAGAACCTGGTGAAATCGTGGGATGAATCCGCTCCGGAATCCGTCCACCTGTGCGACTATCCCGAGGCGGATGTTTCGCTGATCGACACGCGGCTGGAGACTGATATGGCCGCGCTGATCCATATTGTAGAGTTGGGCCGCGCGTGCCGCTCCTCCGCGAACATAAAGATTCGCCAGCCTGTCTCCGCCGTATTCGCGCAAGGATTGACCCTTCCGGACGACTTCGCCGCGCTGGCTATGGAGGAACTCAACGCTAAACGGATCGAATTCGTCAGCGATGCGCGCGCGTTCCTCAATTATCGCGTTAAGCCGCAATTGCGCACGCTTGGCCCGCGCTACGGCAAGCTGCTCGGCGCGATCCGACAGGCGCTGTCCGAGGCTGACGGCTTGACGGTCGTACAAACCCTCGATAGTGGCGAGCCTTTACGCATCGTCGTAAACGGCCAGGCGGTCGAACTCGCCCGTGAGGATCTGATCATCGAGCCTGCACGCGCCGAGGGTTACGCTGCGGAGTCCGACGGCGGCGTAACAGTCGCGTTGGATACGACGCTCACGCCTGAATTAATTGAAGAAGGCCTTGCGCGCGAACTGATCAGCAAGATCCAGCAGACGCGCAAAGACGCGGGATTCGACGTTACCGACCGGATCGACGTCGCCGTCAAGACGACGCCAACGTTGGACGCCGCGATCTCGAACCGCCGCAATATGATACTCTCCTCGACGCTGGGCGTATCGCTTACTGACGATATCGACGTAGCCGGCATGGTTGTCCGCGACTGGGATATAAACGGGCAGCGCGCATCCGTGGCGATACGCCGTGCATAATACAATATTCGTCGCAGACGGATGGAGCGATTTCGAGGTTCTGGATACCGGCGGCGGCGCTAAGTTGGAGCGATGGGGCGGCGTCGTCCTGTCTCGGCCTGATCCGCAGGTAATATGGCCTCCCGCTGAACCGGAAGCGTGGAGTCGGGCCGACGCGGTGTATTCGCGCTCGGAGACGGGCGGCGGGGCATGGGAATTCCGCCGCAAGCTGCCCGAAAGATGGGAGATGCGGTACGGCGAGCTGCGTTTCTACGTCCGTCCGACAGGATTCAAGCACACCGGGTTATTCCCTGAACAGTCTGCTAACTGGGATTGGATGGCGCGGATCATCGGCGGCGCGGATCGCCCGATACGTGTGCTGAACCTGTTCGCGTATACCGGCGGAGCGACGCTGGCGTGCGCCGCCGCCGGTGCGCGAGTCACTCACGTAGACGCAGCCAAGGGCATTACTCAGTGGGCGAAGGAAAACTACGCGTTGTCTAAACTGCCGCCTGACAGTGTCCGATGGATCGTGGACGATGTGGGACAATTCGCGGCGCGCGAGTCTAGGCGGGCGCGTGTCTATGACGCGATTGTGATGGATCCTCCTTCCTATGGCCGAGGGCCTGATGGAGAGATATGGAAGCTGGAGCATGATCTATACCCGCTGGTGGAGTCGCTGTCCGGATTGTTGAGCGAGTCGCCGCTGTTCTTTCTGCTGAACAGCTACACGACAGGACTTCAACCCGCCGCAATGTCGAATGTACTGTCTAGAGCGTTGCGCTTGAGGCCAGGCGTGGTTGACGCGCGCGAGGTGGGATTGCCCGTCCGGTCAGGAGGCGTGCTGCCCTGCGGCGCGACGGCGCGATGGACTTCAACGCTGTGATCGTGCCGGTCATCCCTATCCTGTACGAGGATAATCATCTGTTGATTGCGGTCAAGCCTCCGAACATGCCGGTTCAAGCCGACTCGTCAGGAGACGCCGATATGCTGACGCTGCTTAAGGCGGGTGTGAAGGAGCGGTATTCTAAACCGGGCGGCGTTTATCTGGGAATGGTGCATCGGATGGATCGGCCTGTCGGGGGCGTGATCGCGTTTGCGCGAACGTCGAAAGCGGCGGCGAGGCTTAGTGAGCAGCTGCGCGAGCATAGCATGAAGCGGTCGTACATGGCCGTCGTTCGTGGGTATGCGGATGATGACGGGATTATGCGCGACTATTTGATAAAAGACGGCAAGACCAACGTCGTGTCGGTAACAGATAAGGACGCGGTTGGATCGCGTGAGGCCGTACTGCGATACAAGCGGCTCGCGGCGACGGATATGCCTGAGCCGTTATCGCTGTTGGAAATTCAGCTGGAGACGGGTCGGTCACATCAGATACGCGTGCAGTTCGCAAGCAGGGGTTTACCACTGTGGGCGGACGCGCGGTATGGAATGGCGCGCCTAGGTGAGACGGTAGCGTTGTGGGGTTATGCGCTGGAGTTGATTCACCCAACGCGGAAAGAGGCGATGCGGTTTGAAGCGCCGCCGCCGGAGGGCTTTCCGTGGAAATGGTTTTGCGTAGATTGAGTATGGTTGCATAGAGCTGCGATGCATGGGGATGAGCCGCGTGTGTAATCAACCCTTACGCGTTTACGCTGTGGCGATGAGATTCGCTCTGTTGCTATAGCGTAAATGCGTAAGGGTTAATCTTACGTGGACGTGCATTACACGCCATACACATGCAAACAACCCTTACGCGTTTACGCAATGACGGTAGGAACCCCCTCTGTCGCTGCGGCGACAGAGCGATCCCCCACGGTTGTACCTGCTATATTATACTACCTGCCTGTATACGCTTTGCCCCGTTAATGCCTCGGTGCGCGCGTCGGGTTGACCGCCGCCTATCGCAACTTCATATCGCCCTATGTGCGGACGATGATTGCCGTCGTCGTCTATTACTGCCAGCTGCTCATGCGTTACGGTGAACGTCAGCCGCCTGGACTTGCCCGGACTTAACATCACCTTCCGGAATCCCGCCAGCTGCCATGTCGGCGTCGCCACATCCGCGTCTATCCACTTGATATAGACCTGCGCGGCTTCCTTACCCGCCGTATCCCCTACATTCCGTATAGTCACGCCTATTGTCAGACCCTTGGCGTTCCTCGCGATCTTTATATCCTCATACCTGAACCACGTGTAACTCAACCCATACCCAAACGGATACGCCGGTTCACTCTCCAGATACCTGTACGTCCTACCCTTCATCGAGTAATCCGCAAAATCAGGCACCTGTTCCATCGACGCGTAGAACGTCACCGGCAGCCTCCCGTTCGGCGAGAACCTCCCAAACAACGCGTCCGCTACTGCCAGCCCTCCGAATTGCCCCGGATACCACGCCTGCATGATAGCGCCGAACGCATCCTCGCGCGGGAACAGCGTCGCTGATCCCGTCATGTTCACCAATACCATCGGCTTGCCTATCGAAGCCAGCGCCTCTATCAAATCCCTCTGCGACTCGGGCAGGTGCATACTCGTCCTGTCGCCAGAACCGTACCCTTCCTCGCCCTCCTTCTCTCCTGTCAGCCCTGTCACCACAATTGATACATCCGCCTCGGCCGCCGCCTTCATCGCCTCGGCAATCCTGAACGACGCCGATTCACCCCACGGCTCCTCGGCAGACCCACCCGTCAGCGCGCAGCCCTCCGCTAATATAAACCTCACTCCGGGCGCAGCCTCTCGCAGCCCCTCCATGACCGTGTACGTAATCGACGGGGTGCCCGTGTAATTACCTATCAGCGCAGCCCTGCTGTCAGCGTTCGGGCCTATCACGGCCACGGTCTTTACGCTGGCGGGATCCATGGGGAGCATCCCGTCGTTCTTCAATAATACCAGGCTGTCGCGCGCCATCTGCCTGGAGAGGCTGTGGTGCGGCTTGCTGTCCAGCAGCGAGTATGGCAGATTGGCCAGCGCCTGACCCTCTGTCGGATCGAACATACCCAGCCGCATCCTCGCGGTCATGAGCCTCGTTACGGACTGCGAGATAGTCTCCTCCGTGATCAACCCCTTCTCGACCGCCGTGTTCAGGTGCTCGAATATCTTCCCGCAGCACAGGTCGCAGCCATTGTTGACCGCCAGCGCGGCGGCTTCCTCGGGCGTCCCCGCTATCTTGTGATGTTCCCATATGTCCTCTATCGCGCCGCAGTCGCTGACCACGTAACCCTCGAAGCCCCACTCCTCGCGAAGCACTTTCCCCAATAGGAACGTGGACGCGTTCGCGGCCTCGCCGTATACGCGGTTGTACGCGCCCATCACGGCGTGAACGCCGCCTTCCTTTACCGCCGCCTTGAACGCGGGGAGGTATGTCTCATACAGATCCTTCTTTGACGGCTGAGCGTCGAAGTGATGCCTGTCGTTTTCCGGGCCGGAGTGAACCGCGTAATGCTTGGCCGTCGCGTCGCACATCGTGTAGTTGGGATCATCGCCTTGCAGCGCCTTGATGAACGCAACGCCCATCTTGCTGGTTAGGAACGGATCCTCGCCGTAGGTTTCGTGTCCCCTGCCCCAGCGCGGGTCGCGGAATATGTTGATGTTAGGCGTCCAGAATGTCAAGCCCTTATATATGCCGCGATCCTCGAACGATTCGGCGGCGTGGTGCTTCACGCGCGCCTCAAGCCCGATCGTATGCGCTATCTTGGTCAGCAGTTCCGTATCGAAGCTGGCCGCCATGCCTATGGTTTGCGGGAACATCGTCGCGACTCCGGCGCGCGCGACGCCGTGCAGGCACTCGTTCCACCAGTTGTACTCGTAGACGCCTAGCCTTGGCACCGCCGACGAGTAGTATGTCATCTGGCTGATCTTCTCCTCCAGCGTCATCGCGGCTGTCAGCAGCGCGGCCCGCTCTTCGAAGGATTTGGTTGTATCCAGCCATGACGCTGATTCGTTGGCGGCATGGGCTTCGTTGATTTCGTTTGCCGCGTTGGATTCAATAGTTTCACTGTTCATACTGACATCCTCTCCTCGTTATCAGGTGTGTTGGGGGTGGGTAATTCTCCCAGCTGACTCAATCCAAAGTGTCTCAGAAACAGGTCTGTCGTACCGAATTCCATAGGATGGCCCAGTGTGTCGCGCCGCCCCAGTTCGCGGATCAACCCGCGCGAGAGCAGCGTGTGCACGGAAGCGTCAGACTTAACGCCGCGCATCTGATCGATCTCGCCGCGTGTCACGGGTTGATGATACGCCACGACGGCCAGCGCTTCCAGCACGTGATGGCTGAGCGATTGGCGCGCGATCGGCTGCAGCGTTTGCTTCACCGCCTGCGCGTAATCCGGACGCGTGGTCATCTGCGCGCTGTCGCCGAATACCTGCACGCACATGCCGCGGTTCGCCTCGTCATACTCGCGCGCGAGCGCGATCAGCGCGGTTTTCAGCGCGGACGAGCGCACGCCCAATGCGCGCGCCGTATCAGGTATCCTTATCGGCTCGCCGGACGCGAACAAAACAGCCTCGGCTGCGCGGATCAGATCGGGCTGGGCTTCGGCTGTCATGGTGCCAACGGAGATTGGATTAACGCGTTTCGTCGGTCTCATCGTGCTTATCAAACGTCTCCAACGGTTTTTTATTTGGCGCCATTATTCGACTCCATTATTCGGTTCTATTACTATTGCGCCGAACGCGCCCGCTTGCCGCGCTGTGACCCGCCCTTGCCGCATCAATTCCAGTAACGCAAGAAAGCCCGTCACCAGCAGCGTCCGCGACGGCTTCACGCCGAACAGGTTCTCGAACGCGCACGCACCCAGGCGCAGCCGCCGCTCAATGCGTTCCATAAAGGCCTCGATGGTTACCGCATCGCGCGGGAGCACGCGGCGCGGCGCGTCCATGCGTTCCGCTGTGTCCTCGCGTTCGGACGCGCGGCGCAGCAATCGCAGCCAGGCGTCCGTCAGCGCGTTTATAGTCAGGTTCGTCCAGATGACGTCCTGATCGGAACTAGGGCATTCCTCGGGCAGTTTAAAGAACGCGCCGCCTGTCTCATCCTCGCGAATCCGCAATGATTCGGCCTGCAGTTTCAGCGCGCGGTGCGCTTCCAGCTGGCGGATCAGCGCCTGCCGCGCCTCATCCTCATCCGGTTCAGGCTGGGGTGGGCGAGGCAGCAGCGCGCGCGATTTGATCTCCAGCAGCGTCGCCGCCATCGCCAGGAACGCGCTGGCCGCATCCATATCTAGATCGTCCACCAGCTCTATCACGGCGAGGTATTGCTCGGTGATCTGCGAAACGAATATATCGCGGATGTCGATCCGCGCCTCGTCGATCAGGTGCAGCAGCAGGTCGAGAGGGCCGTCGAATTGACTCAGATGAACGTTGACCGGGGCATATTTAATGGCGGGCTGGGTCATACCCCGAACAATCCCATCAAACTGAACAGCCCGGATTGCACCCCGCCGGCGGCGAACGTAATCACTCGTCCCAGCAGTCCGGTGAACGATAGAACCACCAGCGCGCCCATGCCGATGCGCGCGACGGCTGGTTTCACGAACAACCCGCGCTTTATCACCAGGTCGTTGAGTACGTGGGAACCGTCCAGCGGCGGCACGGGGATTAGGTTGAATATCGCGATATATAGATTCACCATGGCTATCTGGGTGGTTATGCGCAGCACGGGCAGTATGGCCGGATTGGCGAACCATTCCTTGAAGTAATCGCCGTATCCTATCTGCAGGTATGGCAGTATCTCGCCCTGGAACGAGAGCCGCTCCATCAGGGTGGTGTAGCTGTACACCTCGGGTTTCCACAGCGTGAGGTCGGCGGCGACGCCCAGTGTCATGAATAGGATGAATAAGATCATGTTCATTGTGACGCCCGCGATGGAGACGATCAGGTCGTCGCGGCGCGGGTTCTTGAAGTAGGCCGGGTTTATCGGGACTGGTTTCGCCCAGCCAAAACCCATGAAGACCATGAGAACGGCCCCCCAAGGATCCAGGTGCGGGAGCGGATTCAGCGTAAGGCGGCCTCTCTCCTTTGCGGTCGGGTCGCCGAGCCGGAACGCGGCGTATCCGTGCGCCCACTCGTGCAGCACCAGCGCGACCAGCACGGCGGGAACGCGGTACAGCGCGTAGTCGAAGAAACGCGCCGGATCCTGTTGGAGAAATTCAAGCATGGGTAAAGGGTAGCACAATGGGGTGCG